>CANCGK010000001.1 GCA_947377595.1 bacterium
ATTACCATTGTTAATCTTGAACAATGATTCGTACTGCAGGGTTAATTGCTTTTTGCAGCCGCTGCTCTAAACCAAACGTAATCGTATAAAAAGAAAGAGGACATGTATCACATGCCCCTTTTAAACGTATCAAAACGTTATAATCATGAATCGAAACAAGCTCGATTTGACCACCATGCGACTGAACATACGGCTGCATTTGTTCAAGTTCTTGAAGAACTTGAACAAAGAGCTGATTGTTTTTGTGCATTACACCCATTGCAATAATGACATCGATGCAGTATCACTAGGACGTTTACCTAAAGGTAAAATTCTTGTGTATCCACCTGGACGGTCAACATATTGCGGCGCAATTTCTTTAAATAATTTTAAAATTGCTTGCGGGCTATATGGTAACATTGCTTGCGCTTTACGGCGAGGATTAAATTCATTACCTTCACGCGCAATAGTCACTAATTTTTCTGCCAAACGACGAATTTCTTTAATATTTGCCGTTGAAGAAGTAATATGACCAAAATTGATAAAATGAATAACTTGGTTTCTTAAAAAAGCTTTACGATATGAACCTTTCATATTCAGCTTTTTTTTACCACTTAAATGTCTCATGCGTTTATTCCTTACTTCGTTGTTTTATAACTACTTGCTTTGTTTTTGCAATGCTTTAACAACAACTTCTTCTTTGATATCCATACCAAGACGCAAACCTAAAGAACGTAATATTTCTTTAACTTCATCTAAAGATTTTCTACCAAAATTTTTAATTTTCAAACCTTCATCTTCTGTGAAATTCACCAAATCGATAACTCGACGAATGTCTGCGTTAATCAAGCAATTATGAGCACGTGCAGAAAATTCTAATTCATCAATTGGTTTCATCAACAGTTCAAGTGATATACCCTTAAGACCAAAATCTTCAATTTCAGTATTTTCAACAGGATTTACACTGCTTTCTTGTCCTGAAATTTCATTAAATGGAATTTCGGTACCAACTAAAAAGTTTTCAAGCTGTGTACGCAATACTGAAACAGCATAATCTAATGCTTCTACAGAAGTAATCGCTCCATTAGTTGTAATTTCAAGTGTCATTTTATCAAAATCAATATCTTTACCAACACGAGTTTTTTCAACATGATAAGTCACATTACGTACCGGAGAGAACATCGCATCAAGATAAATACGCCCATCTTCTTGCAAAGATTGACCTATAGGCCACTGAGCAACTTGATAACCTCTTCCTGACTCTACAGTAAACTCAATATTAAGTGAACCACCTTGAGAAACATGCGCAATCACATGATCGTGATTAACAAGTTCTAAATGATCGTCACATATTATATCTGCAACTGTTACAGCTTTAGGAGAAGAAACTGATAACTTCATAGTTCCTGAAGTATTTGTTTTATTTTTAATAACAATTTGTTTTAGATTTAAAACAATTTGCATTATATCTTCAACAACACCAGGAATTGATGAAAATTCGTTATTGACACCTTGAATTACTACAGAAGTTACTGAAGTTCCTTCAATTGCACCAAGCAAAACACGACGCATCGCATTACCAAGTGTAACACCAAAACCAGGTTCTAATGGTTCTGCTACCAATTTACCAAAAGTAGCAGACATCGATTGTTTATCCCAACCTAATTTCGGCAATGTCAATGGTTTATATTCTCTACTCATAATAATTGCCCTAACCCTTAATTAAACGATTACTTAGAGTACATTTCAACAATCAAATACTCTTCTATTGGCGCTTGTAAGTCTGAACGAACTGGAAGACGTAAAACTTTACCAGCACGGTCTTTTTTTAGTAATTCAAGCCATTCAGGAACTTTAACACCAATGCTCATACGTTTATCGACAACTTGCTCTAATAATGCACTATTGTTTAATGCACGATCAGTTAATGAAATTACATCATTCACATTAATAAAACATGATGGTGAAGTAACTTTTTTATTATTCAATTTAATATGACCATGAACAATCATTTGACGAGCTTGAGCTCTTGTTGTAGCCATTTTTAAACGATATACAACGTTATCAATTCTACGTTCTAACAAATTCAGCAAGTTTTCACCAGGAGCACCTTGAGTTGCAGTGCTTGCAAGATGATAAAAACGACGGAATTGTTTTTCACGCATACCGTACATTTCTTTTACTTTTTGTTTTTCTGCAAGTTGTTTACCATATTCAGAAACACGTTTAAAAGATTTTTTTGCTGATTGATTCTCTGAAGAATTTCCATCCGCTTGTGTTTTTGGATTTGTTTTCATAATTAATCTATCCGTAATAAATTATTTGTTATACACGACGTTTTTTAGGAGGACGACAGCCATTATGTGGTAATGGAGTCACGTCTCGTAACACAGAAATATTTAAACCCGCACCTTGAAGCGAACGAACTACAGAATCACGACCTGATCCAGCACCTTGTAAATTTACTTCTACAGATTTAATACCCATTAAAGTCATATCTTTTGCTAATACTGATGTGATTTGTGATGCTGCAAAAGGAGTACCTTTTCGAGAGCCTTTAAAACCTGATTTTCCTGCGCTTCCATTGAGAATCACATTTCCATCTTCAGTCGTAATTGTCACAAGTGTATTATTGAATGTTGCTTTAACATGAACAATAGCATTACTTAGTTGACGTTTGACTTTTTTGGACTTCTTTTTATAAGCCATTTTTACCTTTTATCTAACTATACTATTTCTTAGTTATTTTTCGTTTCAATGCAACTGCTGAACCAGCTTTTTTAGGACCTTTTTTGGTTCTTGCATTTGTTTTTGTACGCTGCCCACGACAAGGCAAGCCTTTTCTATGGCGTAATCCTCTGTAAGAATTGATTTCTTGCAGACGCTTGATGTTCATTACAACTTCTTTACGAAGATCACCTTCTGTTGGACAATATTCATTTACTGTTTTTTGAATAACTGCCACATCTTGATCTGTTAAATCTTTTACACGAGTATCAAAATTGATATTTGCTTTATTTAAAATATCTCGTGAAGATTTCAATCCAATACCATAGACATATGTCAAACCATATTCTATGCGCTTGCTAGAAGGTAGGTTGATACCTGATATTCTTGCCATATATTACCTTTATACTGTACTGACTTTTCTCTTACCCTTGACGCTGTTTATGACGAGGATCTTTTATACAAATAATTCGTACAACTCCATCTCTTCTCACGACTCTGCATTCTGAGCACATTTTTTTAATGGATGTTCTTACTTTCATAGTCGCATCTTTCTATCAAGTTGTTATAACTTATTAACTTTTATACCGTCTTACAATTCTACCACGAGTCAAATCATATGGCGACAACTCTAAAGCAACTTTATCTCCTGGTAATATACGAATATAATTCATACGCATTTTACCAGAAACGTGTCCCAATATGATATGTCCTCCATCTATGACGACTCTAAACATTGCATTAGGTAATGTTTCTTGAACAACACCGTCAATGCAAACTATATCTTCTTTTTTACTCATACGCTTTACCCTTGTAACCTTGTTAAAACTTCTGGACCATTTTCCGTAATCAATATTGTATCTTCGACATGCATAGCTAAACTTTGGTCTGTAGTTTGTACAGTCCATTCATCTTTCATAACAAAGACATCATAATGCCCGACAGTAATCATAGGTTCAATAGCAAAGGTCATACCTGCTCGCAACATCATACCAGTACCTTTTTTGCCAAAATTTGGCACATCCGGTTCTTCATGCATTTTTTTACCAATGCCATGACCAGCAAAATCACGAACAATACCATACCCTTGTTTTTCAGCTACTTGTTGTATTGCGTATGAAATGTCAAATAATCTATTTCCTTCAACTGCTTGGTCTATACCCGCTTGCAACGCTTGTTGTGCTGTAGCTATAAATTTGCTTATTTCTACAGTCGGCTCTTGTACATCGACAAGATAAGCTCTTGCCATATCAGCACAATAACCCTTCCAAGCTGCACAAACATCGACTTTAACCAAATCACCTTGTTTTAAAATAACTTGAGATGAAGGCACACCATGCACAACAACTTGATTAACTGAAATGCAACTAACATGTTGATATCCCATATATCCTTTAGATTGAGATACCAAATTATTAACTTTTAATTGCCCTGCAATCCATTGATCAATCATCAATGTTGTTACGCCTGGTTTTATAACTGATGGTACCATTTCAAAGATTTCTGCCAACAGTTTTCCTGCTGTTTTCATCTTAAAAATAGCGTCTTTACTTTTTATCATCATACAGATTAACAATTCGAAATTTGCTTAATATATTCAAATACTTGTTCTACTGGCTCTTGTGCATTAATAACAAGAATAGTAGTTCCTTTATCCTTATAATATTGTAGCATATCTTTTTCATGTTGATAATAGACATCAAGACGTTTTTTCAAAGTTTCTCGAGAATCATCGGGTCTATGGATCAAATCATGATCGCATACGTCACATTTCATAAACTGTTTTGGTTGTAATGAATTGTCTTGCTGTGTTGAGTAAACACGCTGACAATCTTTATTTCCACAAACAACCCTTGATTCAATTCTATTCATTAAAACATTTTCATCAACTTCAAATTTGACGACCAATGTTTTAAAATTACTAAATTGTACATTTAACATTTTATCAATAAAAGCTGATTGTTCAAGAGTGCGAGGAGTTCCATCAAATATTATACCATCGATATTATATTGATGAGTAACAATCCACATTTCAATCATATTCATAATGATCTGATCTGGAACAAGTTTCCCTTGCGAAATTAATGCTGCAATCTCTTGCCCCAAATCAGTTTTATTTACAATATGCTCACGACAAACATTACCTGTTGATAAATGTTTCCAATTAAACTCTTTCTGACAAACCGCGGAAATTGTTCCCTTACCCGCTCCCGGTGGTCCAAGAAAGATCACTGCCTTTTTGCTCATGAACGTACTATCCTACCTTTTGATCGACCAGTACGTAAAAAACCTTCATAGCGTCGTTCAATTAAATATGATTCAATTTGATTTGAAATTTCTAATGCTACACCAATAACAATCAACATACTTGTTCCAGTTTCTTGAAAAGGAATCTGTAACACATTTTGTAAAATTGTTGGTAAAATTGCTAAAGTTGCTAAATAAATAGCTCCAACTAATCCAACTCTTGTTAATGTATAATTAAAATAATCTGCAGTTTGCTTACCTGGACGAAGTCCTGGAACAAATCCACCACCTTTTCTAATATTTTCAGCTAATTCTGTAGGATTTACAAATAAAGCTGTATAGAAAAATGAAAACATAATAACTAAAAGAAAATCTACAACTGTTAATAATGGTCCATTATAAAATGATTGAACAACCATTTGTAATGTTGGAAAATATGAAGATAACATACCTGCAATAATTAATGGAAAACGTATAACCGTTGACGCAAAAATAACAGGCATAATACCAGCACTATTAATTTTAAAAGGTATATAGGTACTTTGACCACCATACACTTTATTTCCAACCACTCTACGAGCATAATGTACAGGTATTTTGCGATCACCTTTTTCTAAAAAAACAATACCAGCAGTAACTACTAAATAAGCTACAAGTACGGCAATTGCCATTAAAATATGAGTATGACCTTGTTCAACCATAGCCATTAATTTTAATGCATGAGTTGGATAACCTGATAAAATACCTGCAAAAATAAGTACAGAGCTTCCATTTCCAATTCCATGCAAAGAAATTTGATCTCCCATCCACATAACTAACATTGCACCAGCGGTTAATGTTAATACAAATGTGATCCTAAATCCCCATCCAGGAACAAGAACTATACCTTTACTCTCTAAGAGCATGGCATACGAAAAACTAGTCACAATACTCATAACTAGCGCTAAATAACGCGTATATTGATTAATAATTTTTCGACCATATTCACCTTCTTTTGTTAATTGTTCAAAAGAAGGAATTGTCATCCCTAAAATTTGCATAAAAATTGAAGCTGAAATATATGGTTGTATTCCCAACGCAAATACTGTACAACGACTTAATGCACCTCCTGAAAAGATGTCAAAATAACCAAGAAATCCGCCAATACCTGATGATTGTTGCATCAAATCTGACAACATAGGAACATTTACCCCAATAACTGGAATATAAGTACCTAATCTATTAATAATCAACACTCCCAGCACGAAAAATATTTTTTTTCTCAATTCTGAAATAACAAAAATATTGCGAAAGCTTTTCAATAAAACCACGGTCTACCTCTCTACTGTATGACTTTAGCTTCTCCGCCTACTCTAGTGATTGCTTCAACTGCACCATTACTAAATGCATCAGCTTCAATCGTCACTTTTTTAGTTAAAATTCCAGTTGCTAAAACTTTTAACAACCAGCCTTTTTTCAGTAATTTTTTCTCGATTAAAAGATCTTTTGTTACCATGTCACCATCTTGAACAAATGATTCAAGTTGACGCAAAGTAATAATGCTTACTTTTAAAGCGAATGGACTATTACTAAATCCACGTTTTGGTAAACGACGAGATATAGGCATTTGTCCGCCTTCAAATGAAGGTCTTACGCCTCCACCTGAACGAGCATTTTGACCTTTACCACCTTTACCAGATGTTCCACCACGGCTACCGCCACGACCAACACGTTTTCTTTTTTTAGTTAATTTAACTAAAGTATTAAGCTGCAACATCTTTTCCCTTAATGATTTCTTCTGTTGTTTTGCCACGAAGGTTTGCAATGTGTTGAAGCGAACGTAATTTAGACAAAGCATTTAACGTTGCTTTTACCACATTTTGACTACAAGAAGCGCCCAATGATTTAGCTAAAACATCTTTAATGCCTAAAGCTTCCATCACTGCTCGAACTGATCCGCCAGCAATAAGGCCTGTACCTTTTGATGCAGAACACAAAATTACCGTTGTTGCACCGTGTCTACCTGTAACGTTATAAGGAATTGTATTACCTCGTAAAGAAATTTTAATACGTTCTTTACGCGCTTTTACAGTAGCTTTTGCAATAGCAGAAGAAACTTCTCTGCTTTTACCTAAAGCAATTCCAACGCTTCCATCTTGATCGCCAGAAACTACAAAAGCTGAAAATGCAAAACGTTTACCACCTTTAGTAACTTTTGTTACACGGCGAACGCTTACAACACTTTCAAATGATGTTTCTTCTTGTTTTTGGGCAATTTTTTTATTCATATATTTTCACCATTATATACTGCTAAATAATCTAATTAGATCTGCAGACCACCTTCACGCAGACCTTCAACAACTGACTTTACACGTCCATGATACAAATATCTGCCTCTATCAAAACAAACAGCTGTAACGCCGGCATGTTTTGTTTTTTCAGCCAAGTCTATACCGACCAAGCGAGCAGCAGCTGTTTTATCAACTTGATTATTTTTAAGAACCAAAGTTGATGAAGAAGCGATTGTTTTTCCAGTAGCATCATCTATGACTTGAGCATAAATATGATTTAAACTTCTAAAAACAACAATACGTGGTTTCCCCGCAGCTGTCATCTGGATTTTATAGTGCACTCGTTGCGCACGGCGCGCACGATTTTCTTGCAATTTTTTTTGTTTCATATCCAAACCTTAGCTTTTATTTATCACCTTTTGTTTTACCAGCTTTACGTATAATCACTTGATCAGAAAATCTAATTCCTGTACCTTTGTAAGGCTCTGGAAGACGTAAAGCACGTATTTTTTGAGCAACATCACCAGCTAAGAATTTATCAAAAGAACTTACAATTATATTTTGTCCTGTTTTATCAATTTCAACAGTAACATTTTCTGGTAAATCAAAGTTAATTTTATGACTATAGCCTAAAGAGAATACAATTTCTCTTCCTTGTAAAATACCTTTAAAGCCAAGTCCTACAATTTTAACTTCTTTTTTAAACTTTTCACGAGATCCAGATATTTTATTAAATAACAATGCTCGATGTAATCCCCAGAAGTTATTATTTTTTTTATCTTCTGAATTTTTAAGACCAATTGTTAATTGATCATTTTCAAGCGTTGCTTTTAAACAGTCTGGCAATACATGTGTACCTTCAGCCTGAGATCCCTTGTAATTTATATTTTGTCCATCAATATCGACACTGACGTTTGCTGTTGATATTGATCTGCGACCAACTTTAGACATGCACGAGCCCTTTCGACTACCAAACGGTACAAATAATTTCGCCACCAACACGCATTTTTTTAGCTGTTTTATCTGTTAACAAACCTTTATTAGTTGTTAACACAGAGACACCCAATCCACCAATAACTGGTTTTATGTTGCCAATGCCAGCATAAACTCTACGACTTGGCTTGCTTACTCGTGTAATTTCATGAATCACAGATTCATTATTTACATATTTTAAAAATATTTTTAACTGTTTATTAACAACATCATTTTCATGAGCAACTTCAACGCCGGTAATAAAACCTTCTTCTAACAAAATCAAAGCAAGTTCATGTTTTAAACTTGAATACGGAGCTGTTACAGAAGATTTTGAACGAGCAATTCCATTACGAATTATTGTTAAAAAATTTCCTAAGATATCAATTGACATAAATTTTCCTTATTCCCTACCAACTAGCTTTTCTGACACCTGGCAATAGCCCAGCAGATGCAAGATCACGAAAAACAATACGAGACACCCCAAAAAATCTTAAATAACCACGCGCTCTGCCTGTTTGACTGCAACGATTTCTAATTCGCACAGCGCTTGAATTTTTAGGCAAATCGGAAAGCTTTGCTTGAGCAGCCATACGGTCTTCCAATGATAATGAAAGATCAACAGTTGCTTTTTTTAGTACCGCACGACGCTCTTTGTAAAGCTCGACCATACGGATTCTTTTATTATTTTTCTCTACAGATGACTTTTTTGCCATAGATGAACCCTATAACCTTAACTATTTTTTTGAGCAAATGGCATACCAAAAGCTTTTAACAGTGCGTATGCATGCTTATCATTATTTGTCGTTGTTTGAATAGTGATATTCAAACCGTATATTTTACCAGCTGTATCATAATCCACTTCTGGAAATATAACCCATTCTTTTATACCGATGTTATAATTGCCACGACCATCAAGTTTTGAAGGTAATCCACGAAAATCTCGCACTGTTGGCAAAGACAAGTTTATCAACCTATCAAGAAATTCATACATTCTGTCGCGTCGCAACGTAACCATAGTTCCAAGTGGCATGCCAGCTCTAATCTTAAATCCAGCAATAGATTTTTTTGCAATAGTACGAACAGCTTTTTGACCTGCAATAGCAGATAAGATTTCTTCAATCTTTTTCAAAACTTTACTGTCACTTACTGCTTCTTTAACACCGATGTTTAAAACAATCTTAGAAATTTTTGGAACTTCCATAACATTAGACAATGCTAATTCTTTTTGCAACTGAGCAACCAATGTATTTCTGTAAAATTCCTCTAAGCGTGGTTGATATGCCTTGTTCATTTAATAACCCTTATGACGCCTTGATATTATTTTCTATTTAATTTACTTAATCTAACAGGCAGCCCAGTTAAACTATCAACTGGCAAAACATTTGAAATATGAATAAAAGCTTCACGCTTTTGAATTCCGCCTGTTTCACCTTGACGTTTTGCTTTGACATGGCAAGTAATAATGTTAATACCTTTTACTTTGACTTTATTATTTTTAAAGTCAAAAGCCATGATTTCGCCTTGCTTACCTTTGTCTTTGCCTGTTAAAACAACGACTTTATCGTCTTTTCTTAAACTTTTCATTCTTATAATTCCTACAAAACTTCAGGAGCTAATGAGATTACTTTAGCATACCCTTTTGCACGAATTTCTCTAGCGATTGGTCCAAAAACACGAGTTGCTACCATTTTACCATCTTTAACGATGATACCAGCATTATCTCCAAAGCGAATATAAGAACCATCTTTTCTACGAAACTCTTTTCTTGTTCGCACTATTAACACATCAACTACATCACTTTTTTTGACTATTCCGTGAGGAACTGCAACTTTAACAGCGCATTTTATCAAATCGCCTAAATAAGCAAATTGTTTATGAGTACTTCCTACAATATGAATACATTGTAAAAGTTTTGCGCCTGAATTATCAGCTACTTCAAGAAAAGATTCTTTTTGAATCATAATGTACTACCTTATTTAACGATACGGTGTAAGTACATGAACTTAGTTTTTGACTTTGGAGCGCCAATGTAAAATTCTACAGTGTCGCCAATTTTAGCCAAAGATTGCTCATCATGAACTTTATACTTCGTTGTCTTTTTCACGATTTTATTGAATTTTTCATGTTTGAAAGAGCGAACGTATTTAACAACAATAGTTTTATCCATTTTGTCAGATACAACTTCTCCAATCATTAACTTTTTTTTAGTTTCCATTAACTATTCCCTGTTGTAAAAAAGTTAAAGTACAAGCTAGACTTTTTCGCAACTTTCTAACTAAATTCATATCTTTAACCGGCTCTGACATCTTCTTCATTCTAATAGTGAAGATCTCTTTTTTTATCTCATTTGCATAAGCTGCTAGCTCTGCAACAGATAACTTTTGTAGCTCTTTTTTAAAAGCATTACGCATAGCCATAGCTATTCTACCTTCTTAACAAACTGTGTTTTCATAGGAAGCTTATAAGCAGCCATTTTAAAAATAGCTTTTGCTCTTTCTTCATCTACTTCTGACAGTTCAAAAATAATTCTTTCTCGTTTCACAACTGCAACCCAAAATTCTGGATTACCTTTACCTTTACCCATACGAGTTTCTGCAGGTTTTTTAGTTATTGGCTTATCTGGAAATACACGGATAAACAATTTGCCCTGTTTTTTAATTTCACGAGAAATTGTCATTCGCGCAGCTTCAATTTGCTGAGCACTAAACCAAACAGGCTCAAGAGCGCGTAATCCAAAAGTACCGAATTCTAATTCAGTAGCCCCTTTAGAAATACCACCCATTCTGCCTTTTTGCATTTTTCTAAACTTAGTCTTTTTTGGCATTAACATAGGAACTCTTTCTCTACTTTGTTAAACGAGCTGAAAATCACCCTTACAGATCCATACTTTCACACCAATAATTCCATAGGTTGTCAATGCTCTTGCATAACCATAATCGATGTTGGATCGTAATGTATGCAATGGAACAGAGCCCATACGAAGCCATTCAGCTCGCGCAATTTCTGCTCCATTAAGACGGCCCTTACAACAAATTTTGATGCCTTTAGCACTTGATTTCATTGCTGAAGTACCAGCTTTTTTCATTACTTTTTTAAAACTTGCACGCTTAACTAGCTGCTCAGCAATATTTTTTGCTACAAGTACTGCATCCACTTCTGGATTTTTTATTTCTTCAACAGAAATATCAACACTTGCAACTTTCAACATTTTTGATATATCTTTGCGTAAGTTATCGATTTCTTGTCCTTTTTTACCAATAACAAGACCAGGGCGACTTGTATGTATAATAATACGTACAGCATTTCCTGTTTTTTCGATTTCTACTCGAGATACTTCTGCTGTTTCAAGCGTTTTATCTAAATATTTTCGAATTTTTAAATCTTCAAGAAGTTCTTTTGCATAAGAACCTTTGCGACCATCGCGAGGAAACCACTTTGCATCCCAATCACGATACACCCCTACACGAAATCCAATTGGATTAACCTTTTGTCCCACCAAGTTTCCTTTAAAAATTATTTCGTATTAACTATATTAATTTGTTCAAGTACAACTACGATATGACTCGAACGTTTTCTTTGTACTGAAGATCTACCCATTGCTGATGGCTTAAAGTATTTATGAACAGGACCAGCATCGATTCTAATTTCAGAAACTTTTAAATCATCTACAACAATTTGTGATAGATTTTTAGCATTTGCTACAGCAGACTCTATCGCCTTTCTAATTGGCGTTGCTTTCTGTGCAGGATACACAGCTAACCAGTCTAAAGCATACTGAGCTTTCTTTCCTCTTACTACGTCCACAATTGGACGTAATTTATAAGGGGAATATTTTACATACTTTGCTATTGCTTTAAATTGCATGTCTAACTTTCTCTTCTATAATTATATTCTAACACAAAAACAGTGTAACTCAAACTTTTAACCAAGTTCTTCGTTACTTTGACCTATTTTTGCCCACTATGAGCTTTAAATGTTCTAGTAGGAGAAAATTCACCCAGATGATGCCCAACCATATTTTCTGTGATGAATACATCTAAAAACTTTTTGCCATTATGAACAGCAAACGTTAATCCAACAAAAGCAGGTAAAACAACAGTACGTCGAGACCATGTTTTAATGGTTTCTTTTTTAGCACCTGTTTTTATTTTCTGCACTTTGTTCATTAAAGAAGGGTCAACAAATGGCCCTTTTTTTGCAGATCGAGACATATAGTTATCCCATTTACGTTATATTGATTTATTTCTATTTACGTCTTCTAATGATTCTTGCATCTTTACGTTTGCGAGTTCTTGTTCCCTTGCAACCTTTACCCCAAGGAGTAACAGGATGTGATCCAGATTTAGATCTACCTTCACCACCACCATGTGGGTGATCAACAGGGTTCATAGCCATACCGCGAACTGATGGTCGAATACCACGATTTCTTGATCGTCCAGCTTTACCCCAAGAAATGTTTTTAAAATCAGCATTTCCTAAAGCACCGACTGTCGCCCAACAATCTAAATTAATAAGACGAACTTCATTTGATGGCATTTTTAATGTTGCAAATTCTTCATCTTTTGCAATAATTTGAGCACCACAACCTGCACTACGTACAAGTTTTCCACCAACTCCTGGTTTCATTTCAATATTATGAATAACAAAACCAACTGGAATTGAGCGTAATGGTAAACAATTTCCAACAGTAGGTTCAACTTGTTGTCCTGCAATAACGCGAGAACCAACTACTAAACCTTCTGGCAAAAGCATATAACGTTTAACGCCATTTTTATATACAACTAAACCAATACGAACGTTTCGATTTGGATCATATTCAATCGTTGTAACAACGCCTTCTACATTACGTTCGCTACGTTTAAAATCAATAACGCGATATCTTTGAGCAGCGCCGCCGCCTTGATGACGCATAGTAATTCTACCGTAAGCGTTTCTTCCACCCTTTTTTTTCAAGCCAATCGTTAACTTTTTATGAGGTGTTGTCTGAGTAATATCAGTGTTGCTCAAAAAAGTTTGAAAACGTAACGATGGATTTTCGGGTTTTCTTGATACTATAGCCATTCAACTATCCTTAACCGTTATTTTGTGCAACAGGCATAGCTGCAGAAGCTTCTGCTTTTGCAGTCACATCTCCAAATAAATTAATATTATAGCCTGGTTTTAATGTTACAATTGCTCGTTTACAAGTTTTATCTTGTGTTACAATTCTTGATCTTGTCATACGGCGTTTGCCTTTACGAATCAAAATCGCAACTTTTAAAACATGCACACCAAATAATTTTTCTACCGCTTCTTGAACTAACGGTTTATTAGCATGCATATGCACTTCTAAAACTAATTTCTGCAACTTTTGATTTTGTTGATAAGCTTTATCAGAAACAACTGGCCCCTGGATAATATCGTAAATGCTTAATTCCATTGTGCCACCATTTCTTTAAAATTGCTAAAATCTTTTTTTAACACTACTAAATAATCGCTATTTGATAGAGCGTATGCATTTAAAGCATCAAATGATAAAATTTGAACGTTTGGTAAGTTTCTTAAAGACAACCAGCTTGAATAATCACTACGTTGTAAGAAAATGCTGACTTTTTTGCCAACAATGTTCATATCTTTAAGAGCCAATGCGCCTAATTTTGTTGATGGTTTATCATCTACTAACTGCAAATCATATGAAATGATTTTATTATTTTCTGCATATGCAGCTAATAATGCACGCATAACGTCGTATTTAGTACGTTTAGTTACTTTTAATGTTCGAGTACGTGGTTGAGGCCCGAAAATAACACCCCCACCTCTCCATAATGGAGATTTAGCCATACCTGCACGAGCGCGACCTGTTCCTTTTTGTTTCCAAGGTTTTCTTGTTGACAATGAAACGTCTGCGCGACCTTTACAGCCAACAGTACCTTGACGCCAATTTTGTAAAAGAGCTCTAATCCACACAGCATAGCTTTGTGACATATCTCTTTCAGGAGCAACTAACTCTAAATCTGTCATAGAAAGAAAATCTATCGCTAAAGATTTAGATGTTACTTTGTTTGTATCTTGTATATCTTGCTTAGTCATTTTCTATCCACGTTTTCTAAGAAATACTAAAGATCCTGGCTTACCAGCCATAGAACCTTTAATAAGTACTATATTTTCTTCTGAACGCACTTGGACAACTTGTAGCTTTTGTACAGTTCTTTGCTTGTCACCCATGTGTCCTGGAAGTCTTTTACCTTTAATAACTTTACCTGTTGCGCGCATATTACCAATGCTACCAGGTCGTTTATGGAAAGTTGAACCGTGACTTCCTGGACCACCAGCAAAGCCCCAACGGCGTACTACCCCAGCAAAACCACAACCTTTTGTTGTTCCAGTTGCATCAACAGAATCATCTTTAGCTAAAATAGTACCTAAATCGATAGAAGAACCTACAACTAGGCCTTCTGGCAATTGAGTAATAGCAATTTCTTTAATGAAAAGAAAATGCTGTTTTAACTTTTTTAACCATTCTTGAGCAAAAGGTTGACCTTCATATTTTTTACGAAGACATGCAACTTGAATTGCATTATAACCATCTACTTCTACTGTTTTGATTTGGGTCAAAAACCAACCAGCGGTATTTACAACAGTTACAGGTACAACTGAACTGTCATCTGCAAATACTTGCGTCATACCGACTTTACGACCCCAAATACCTTGTATCATCTCTTAAACCTTTCTGATCTATCTGATCTCGACATCAACGCCGGCAGATATATTTAATTTCATCAAAGCTGTCATAGTTTGATCAGATGGAGAAATGATCTCTAAAATACGCTTATGCGTAATCAGCTCAAACTGCTCTCTTGATTTTTTGTTAACATGCGGAGAGCGTAATACCGTAAAACATCTATGCTTGTTAGGTAAAGCAACTGGACCAACTAAGTCGGTCCCAGTTTTTTTTGCAGTTAATGCAATTTGCTTTACAGCTTTATCAAGCAATTGATGGTCATACGATTTCAGCGTCAAACGAATTTTCTGCTTTTTCATCTATTTTATCCAGCCTCAATTATGCAAGAATTTCTGTTACAATACCTGATCCTACAGTTCTTCCACCTTCACGGATAGCAAAACGTAGATCTTTTTCCATAGCGATAGGAGCGATTAAATCAACGATCAATGTTACGTTATCGCCTGGCATAACCATTTCACGACCAGCTTCTAAGCTCACAACACCTGTAACGTCAGTTGTTCTGAAATAGAATTGAGGTCTATAATTTGTAAAGAATGGGCTATGACGTCCGCCTTCTTCTTTGCTTAAAATATAAACTTCACATTTGAATTTTTTATGAGGTTTAATTGAACCTGGTTTTGCAACAACCATACCACGAACGATATCTTCTTTTTTGATACCACGTAATAATAGACCTGCGTTATCACCAGCTTCACCTTGAGACAATTCTTTTTTGAACATCTCAATACCTGTTACAGTAGATTTAATTGTTTCAGTTAAACCAACTAATTCAACAGCATCACCAACTTTAACAATACCTTGTTCAATTTTACCAGTTGCTACAGTACCACGACCAGCAATAGAGAAAACACCTTCAATTGGCATCAAGAATGGTTTTTCTACTTCACGTTTAGGTAATGGTATAAATGTATCAACAGCATCCATCAATCTGTCGATTGATTGAGAGCCAAGGAAACTATCTTCACCTTGTAAAGCTTTTAATGCTGAACCACGAACTACAGGAGTTTCGTTGCCAGGGAAGCCATATTTACACAATAATTCACGAATTTCTTCTTCAACCATGTCAACCATTTCTGAATCATCAACCATGTCTACTTTATTCAAGAACACAACCAATGAAGGAACGTTAACGTTTTTTGCAAGAAGAATATGCTCTCTAGTTTGAGGCATAGGTCCATCTGCTGCAGAAACAACAAGAATAGCGCCATCCATTTGAGCTGCACCAGTGATCATGTTTTTAACATAATCAGCGTGACCAGGACAGTCTACGTGAGCATAGTGACGATTTGCTGTTTCATACTCAACGTGAGATGTTGCAATTGTAATACCACGAGCTTTTTCTTCTGGAGCGTTATCGATTTGATCGAATGCTCGAGCTTCAGCTCCACCTTTTTTTGCTAATACACATGTAATTGCAGCGGTCAAAGTAGTTTTACCATGATCAACGTGACCAATAGTACCTATATTGACGTGCGGTTTGCTTCTATCGTATACACCTTTTGCCATCTATATTCTCCCGATAACAACAATAAACAATAAATTTTATTTTTTCTTTTTCTCTACTAATGCTTCTTGCACGTTTCTTGGAACTTCTTGATATAACTTAAATTCCATAGTATAACCAGCACGACCTTTTGTCATAGAACGCAAGTCAGTTGCATATCCAAACATCTCTCCTAGTGGAACTTCAGCATTAATAATTTGAGCTGAACCTTTAGCTGTCATGCCTAAAATTCTACCACGGCGAGAACTCAAGTCACCAATTACATCGCCCATATGATCGTCTGGTGTATCCACTTCCACTTTCATAATTGGCTCTAATAAAACTGGTGAAGCTTTTTCCATACCAGATTTAAATGCCATCTTAGTTGCCATTTTAAATGCAATTTCAGATGAATCGACATCATGATAAGAACCATCATACACAATAACTTTAACATCGACAACAGGGCAACCTAATAATACTCCAGATTCAATTGCTTCTAAAGCACCTTTTTCAATTGCAGGGATATATTCTCTTGGAACAGTACCACCAACAACTTGGTTTTCAAATTGATAACCAGCACCACGTTCTAACGGTTCAAGTTTCAACCAAACGTGTCCGTATTGACCACGACCACCAGATTGTTTAATAAACTTACCTTCGACATCGGCTGAAGTTTGAATAGTTTCTTTATAGGCAACTTGCAATTGACCTTGTACAACTTCAACTTTGTGTTCACGTTTTAAACGATCAACAACGATTTCTAAATGTAATTCACCCATTCCAGAAATTTCTGTTTGATTCGTTTCATGGTTATAAGTAAATCTAAATGAAGGATCTTCTTGACTCATTTTTTTAAGAGCCATAACCATTTTTTCATGTTCACTTTTTTCTTTTGGTTCAACAGAAGAAGAAATAACTGGAGCTGGAACGTCAATAGATTCTAAAAGAACAGCGTGAGCTTGATCACACAATGTATCACCAGTATTAATATCTTTAATACCAACAATAGCCACAATGTCACCAGCGTGAGCTGATTCAATTTCTTCACGTTTATTTGCATGCATTTTAATCAAACGGCTTACGCGTTCTTTTGTGCCTTTTGAAGCATTATACACATAAGAACCTGACATCAATGTACCAGAATAAATACGAGTAAATGTTAAAACACCCACAAAAGGATCCGTCATAATCTTAAATGCTAAAGCAGCAAATGGCCCTTTTGGATCTGAAGATCTTGTAATTTCAGCACCAGTTGTAGCATCAATACCTTTAATAGCTGGAACATCAAGTGGTGAAGGTAAATAATCAACAACTGCATCAAGTAAAAGCTGAATACCTTTATTTTTGAAAGCTGTACCACAAAATACTGGATAAATACCACGAGCAATCACACCCTTACGAAGAGCTTTTTTAATTTCTTCATCAGAAATAACTTCTTCATTTAAATATTTTTCACCCAAAGCTTCATCAAAATCCGATGCTTTACCAATAATTGCATCACGCATTTCTTTGATTTGATCTGCATATTCAGCAGGAGCATCTTGCCAAGTAACTTTTGCATTTAAAAGTTCTTTTTCATTTTGGAATGAAACCATTTTACCAGACACAACATCAATAAGTCCTTTAAAGTCTTCACTTTGACCTACTGGAATTTGCATAGCAATAGCATTACCATTACCCAACTTTTCATTAATATCGGCAACAACATGAAAATAATCTGCACCGATACGATCAAGTTTATTGATAAAAATAACACGAGGAACTTCATAACGTTCTGTTTGACGCCAAACAGTTTCTGACTGAGGTTGAACACCAGCAACGCCACAAAAAACTCCAACAACTCCATCTAAAACACGTAAAGAACGACCTACTTCAATCGTAAAATCAACGTGACCAGGAGTATCGATAATATTCACCTGACAATCTTTCCAGAAACATGTTGTTGCTGCAGATTGAATAGTAATACCTCGCTCTTGCTCTTGTTCCATCCAATCCATAGTTGCTGCACCTTCATGCACCTCACCAATTTTGTGAGATACACCAGTGTAAAACAAAATACGTTCAGTAACAGTTGTTTTACCAGCATCAATATGAGCCGCAATACCTATATTTCTATACTTATCTAGAGAATATTTCATAAATACCTACCTTTTTTTACCAAGAGTAATGTGAAAATGCACGATTTGCTTCTGCCATTTTATGCACATCTAATCTTTTTTTCATAGCAGCGCCTCTGCCTTCATGAGCATCTAGCAACTCATATCCAAGGCGTAAACCCATAGATTTATCTGCACGAGATGCTGCACCAGTAATCAACCAACGCAACGCTAATGATCGTCCACGAACAAGACTTACTTCTGTTGGAATTTGATATACGCTACCACCTACACGACGAGAGCGAACTTCTACCAAAGGAACTACTTGATCGTAAGCTTTTTGGAAAGCTTCTAAAGTCTTAGCACCTTCACCAAATTTCTTTGACAATTGAGCTAAAGCTTCATAAACAATTTTACGAGCAACGTTTTTTTTACCACGTTCCATCACAACGTTAATTAAACGTTGTACTAATTCTGATTGATATAAAGGATCTACCCCAATATCACGTTTTTTTATAACCGTTTTACGTCTTGGCATTTAAATTTCCTTTACTTCTTTTTTCCAGTTGGAGCAACTTGTCCTGGTTTAGGACGCTTAGCACCATATTTTGAACGAGATTGTTTTCTTCCTTCCACACCCGCAGCATCTAATGCACCACGAACAATGTGATATTTACAACCTGGTAAATCCTTTACTCTTCCACCGCGAATCAAAACCATTGAGTGTTCTTGTAAATTATGTCCTTCACCAGGGATGTATGCTGTTACTTCAACACCATTTGATAGTTTGACACGAGCTACTTTACGTAACGCTGAGTTAGGTTTTTTAGGGGTTACAGTAAACACCCTGGTACATACTCCGCGCAATTGAGGACAAGCCTCTAATGCGGAGCTTTTTGATTTTGTTGTGACTTTTTCGCGTCCAAAACGCACAAGCTGATTAATTGTTGGCATGCATACACCTTTTTATAACATCTAAAAATTGTAATTTGTTTGTAAGAAAAACTAATGATTTCTAATGTTAGAACTATAAAATATCTTTACAAAACTGCTATTGTCTAAATTTAATTATAAATTGTTTAGCGCTTTTTTCAAGCAAAATCAGTAAAGCATACAAGGTAAACTACTTTTCTTGCGATAAGATCATTTTTTTCGCTTGATAAAATATATATAATAATGAATCTAACTATAGACTTGTAGGGCACATCATGATACTGTAGATGAGAAAAAACAGCATAATACAACTTAAAAAAATTTCAATAATTTTGTAAAAGGATTTATATGAATATCAATATTTTATCAATAGCAAACTTACAACACAGCTTTTCAATCTTATGTTCTATAGCAATGAGCTTGCTAGGAATTACCAGTATTATAGTTTTTCACGAATTCGGGCATTTTATATTTTGCAAATTATTCAAAGTTTACACACCAACATTTTCTATTGGCATTGGTAAAAAATTATATAAAAAAATGATTGGCGATACAGAATTTTGTATTTCAGCAAGCCCACTTGGTGGATACGTTGAAATTGCAACGGAAGCAACCGCTGGTAAAAAAGGTTTCAACTCCATCAATTATTTTCAAAAATTTTTAATTATGCTTGGCGGCATTGGTTTCAACATGTTATTTGCTTACATTGTTTTAAGTTTATTATTTTTTATAGGCATGCCAGATTCTGCATTTATGCCCTATGAAAACACCTTACCACAAGTCACATTCATCACTAATACCTCTATCAATCAAAATAGCTTACAACCACAAGATGTTTTTTTATCAATTCAAGATCAAGCGATTAATCAGAAAGCAGAAACTATCAAAGAAATTGTAAACAAAGCATCTTCTCAAAATTTAACCGAACTTTCAGCAACAGTTCAACGAAACAACAAAGAAAAACATATCACTCTTCATTTAAATCCTGATAAAAAACCAATGACGCTTGAACAACGCTTAGAAATATCATTAGAACGCAAAGCTCCATTAACTCTTACCGCAAGTATTTCAAACGGAATATTATTAACTCACTTTTATATCAAAACTATTTTCATGAGCCTACAGGGCTTGTTTTCTGCACAAAACAGCCAAGCTTTAGCTGGCCCTATCATGACACTTGCATCAAGCACAAAGGTTGCTCAAAAAGGATTAAAATCTCTTTTAATATTTTTAGCTATCATCAGTATTAATTTAGGAATTATGAATTTATTACCACTTCCTATATTTGACGGAGGCCAATTCGTTATTTTTACCATAGAAACACTTTTGGGACGCGAAATGTCAGACTCTGTTAAAGAAAAAATTGGATCATTTTCATGGTTTTTAATTTTAGGACTGATGATCGTATTTAGCATTAAAGATATTTACATATTAATGCATCAATACTTCATATAAGGAATCAGATGAATAAAATGCTCATTTTTGTCATCTTAAGCACGACCGACCTTCTTTACACTTCATCTCAAGGAAGAAGAAATCAAATAGCTCAAGAAGCATTAGACGAAGCTTTCAGAAACATAAGAAGAGCTGGTATAATAAATCAATCCAGATCAAGTAATTTTGATGAGTATCGAAACATAAAAGTCAATCCTTTTTGCGTATGCTGCTGTTGCAGTTGCTTACCTTGCATTATACATAAAATATATACAACAGATGAACATGATTATAAAAAAATAGTTGATGATTTTACAACAAACAGTGAAAGATTGATAAAAATAGCCAATGATGTAAAAAACGAGCAAATAATAGAAGATCGATAAAAAATAAAATCAATCAAATAAAAACCGACATGTTATATATAAGTAACATGTCGGTTTTTCTATAATCTAAAATTAAGCAGAAACTTGAGTTGTTCCAACTTGAGCAATATGAGGATGCTCTGCGCCAGTATACACTTTAAGCTTTTTCAAAATTTGTTTGCTCAAATTATTTTTTGGCAACATTAATTTAACAGCTTTAATTAAAATAGCTGAAGGATCTTTTGCATAAAGTTCTTTTGCTTTCAAAACTTTACGGTTTCCAAGATATCCACTATGAGATACATACTCTTTATCATTCCATTTGTTACCAGTTAAAACAATTTTTGCCAAATTGATAACAACAATGTAATCACCACTATCTGTGTGTGGAGTATACATAGCTTGATCTTTACCACGTAAAGCATCTGCAATTTTAACAGCTAAGCGACCAAGTGATTGTCCTGTAGCATCCATTACTCGCCATTGTGGGTTTCTGTCTTCTTTGCGAAGATAAAAAGCCTTATTCATATCCATGTGTATAACCTTGTTTTATCTTAAAAAATATATTTTTATTTCTATATAGATGAATTGAACTATCACTAGTAAACAGGGGGGAAACTAGATGATTAAAAATCATTCTCTCTTAATTGTAAATGAAAAGTCATGCAAGGTCAACATCCAAAGCCTGCTGAATCATTTCTTCAACAGCTTGAACCATCTTCGGCAAACCTTCGCTTAAACATACAGGCTCAGCCTGATCGACTATCCAATAATTATCTTCGATGCGAATTCCAATGTTTTTTTCTGGAATATACAATCCTGGTTCAATGGTAATAATATCACCTTCTTGCAATGCTTGAGATCTATTGCCAACATCATGAACATCTAATCCTAAAAAATGTCCTATGCCATGAGTGAAATATTGATCTACATTATGTTTTTTAAAAAAATTAACTGCAATGTGATGCAAAGACATCTCTGGGTGATCTTTATGAAACAACCACATTCCTGGCTTTGCGTTCTCTGCAACTAATTCTTGGCATGCAAGCACCAATTCATATAATGTTTTTTGTTCTTGAGTAAATTTGCCTGAAACAGGATAAGTTCTTGTTATATCAGCGCAATAATAATTGTATCGCGCACCAGCATCAACAACAACTAAGTCGCCTTCAACTAATTTTTTATTATTGACATTATAATGCAAGATTGTACCATTCACACCACCCGCAACGATTGATGGATACGCTGAAACCGATAGATTTTCGGTAAAAACATATTCTAGCGCTGCTTGCATATCAGATTCTTTATTACCAGCTTTAAGCATAGTAACCGCTGCATAGTGCGCTTGCGATGTAATATCAATAGCTTTATACAACGTTTCTATTTCCAACATATCTTTTTTTCGACGCAGTTGAGCTATTTGTGATGAAATATCAACTATATTTTCCTGCAAATGAGGAATAACTAACGCTAATCGATCGATCACAACACGAGTCATCCATGATTGACAATTCTCTGATGAATAAACGGTAAAAATCTTTTCATTTCGATCAAGAGCTGCAGTGATATATTCAATAACCTTACTATAAATAGTAAAATCAAAATACGGATACACATGAATAGCATCAATAGATTTTCCCGTTACTCTTAATGTATCAAAACCAAACGATTCAATATTATTTTCTGTTATCGTCGCATCATTTTTTATCCATGCACGACGCATTGCTGTATAATTTGGAAGATAAAAATCTTGAGTCGCATCATTCAAAATCATAACACTTGCAGGCTCTTGTAAACCAGAAAAATAATAAAAATTACTATCTTGAACAAATAACCCCGCAGGATTATCACAAGGCGCAAATAATATAATTGGACCAGTAAAAGCTTTATGCTCATTTGCTACTAATGCAAGCAAAGCATCTCGTCTCTGTTTATAATTTTGATTTATTTTATTCATTATATAATCTTTCTTAAAATGGTCGACGCTCTGAGAGTGCTTTAAACATAGTCAATCTATCAATAAATTCTAATGATGATCCAACAGGCACACCCTTAGCCAAACAAGATATTTTAATATTTTTATGACTTATTTTTTGAACAATAAAAGCTGAAGTTACTTCTCCTTCTGGAGTTTGATTCATAGCCAAAATAACTTCTTGTATCGAATCATCAATACGATTAATTAAAGGTTGTATCGTTAAATCTTCTGGACCAATACCATCTAATGGGCAAATAGTACCACCTAATACATGATACAAACCTTTATAACCTTCTGTTCTTTCAATTGCTAATAATTCTTGCCAAGATTCAATGACGCAAATAGTTGATTGATCACGTTTTTCATTATAACAAAATAAACACTGTCTATCTTTTTCCTGCCAAACAAAGCAACGCGAACATCTGACTAATTTTTGCTTAGCAGCTTGTAACGCTGCACAAAAAGCATCTAACTTAGCTGGATCCATTTCTAAAAAATGTGATAAAACTCTATATAAATTTTTTGATGCTAAAAATGGTACTTGCTGAAGTTGTTTAACCACCCCTTGCAAAGTTGGCAATTGATGAATCATTACTTACCTTTTTTGCAATTGAGTTTGCAATGCAGCAACGACTGAATTCATCAAAATAAATAATACCAATCCAGCTGATAAATAACATGATATAGTAGCCATCATTAACGCCATAGCATATCTCATTAAACTTTTCTTTGGATCATTATCCATCGGAGTTGCAAGCATAGCCAAACCGGTCAATACTGGTAATATATAATACGGATCAACTGCATATAAATTTTTAATCCATAAAAATGGTGCGCCATAAAGTTCAATAGCATTTGATAAAACGGTATTTAAACTAATTAAAATTGGCAATGTTAATAATAAAGGCAAACACCCTGCAAGCCCAGGAACTCCGTGTTTTCTAATTAATTCTGCACGAGCTTGCTCTAACATTTCAGGACTATCTTTATACTTTCTTTGTAAATACGCTAACTTCTGTTGCATTTCAGCACCTTTGCGCATATTTTTTTCACCATACAAAGTAAAAGGCAACATTAACAACTTAAGCAATAATGTTAATAAAATAATCGCCCAACCATAATTACCTAATTGTTCATACAAATACTGTAAAATAAATAACATGCCATGAGCAATAGGAGCCAACCAACCAAAATTTAAAGTTTTTAACAACCGAGCATCAACAGCTTTGACTGCCTGAGCTGTTTTTGGCCCCATGAAAAATTTCATTTTCCAAGAACCAGATTCACGCAAAACTCTACTTTCCAAAATAGATGACATGAAATCATCAGAATTTTTAGTTAAATATCCACGTTGAACAAAATTATTTTCATCTTTAATTAAAGCGTGAACTAAAAAGCGACTTTCATAACCAAAGCAACTTGGTGCAGCCCAATAACGACTGAAATTGTCTTTTTTAGAAAGATCAAGCGCTGCAAGACCTTTATTTTCATTCACTAATCCTGCAATTTTATCCCATGCTATCGCTGGTGTCATAACTGGTTGAGGTATAAATACTCTTAACTGCACAGGATTAGAAACATGTTTATGATGATACGCTATAGAAACATCTAAATCGACTTGATAAGAATCATGATGCAGCGTAAATATTTTGGTAATAATACCATGTTCAAACTCTGCACTATATTCTAAAGTGCGATCCTGACCTTCTTGCCCTGTAACTTCTTTTAATGTATACATTTTTGGACTATGATCTGCAAATGCAATGAAAAAACAATTTTCATGGGCATCTAAAGTATCAATAGTTTGAGAATCTTTTTGCCAAGGAAATGAAAAAGACTGTAAAATTGCACCTTGATTAGAGAAAACATATGAACCACAGCTGGTTTTTATAGTTGTTACAACAATATCTTGATCTTTTTCTTGGCCATATTGCACTGTTGTATGCAACGGTTTATTAATATCTTCAATTGTTGGAGCAAAAAACCCTGCACCTGATGTTACCTGTTGAACAGATAACTTGCTATCTGTTTTTGATTCAAAAAAATATTGCATTGCATAGGTCATAACAATAGCAAATGACAACGGAAGGATCCATTCCTTAATATTCATAAAACACCTTATAAATGTTGATTGTATCAATATATATGTTCAATTGAAAGCGAACATGATTTTATATTAGCCTAGCAAATATCGTTTATTTAAGCTAGAACAAAGTAAATGCTCAATTTAAAAAAGGAGATCTATATGAAAATGAGTAAACGACAATATCGCATTGGAGATGTCGCAAAAGAATTAAAGTTAAAAAAATTTGTATTACGTTTTTGGGAAAAAGAACTATCACTACAACCGCATAGATCAGCTGGAGGACAAAGATTTTACCAAGAAGAAGATTTTGAAACATTCAAACTCATCAAATCACTTCTTTATGATCGAAAATTTACTTTAGCCGGCGCTAAAAAAGAATTAGAACAGCTTAAAAAACCGAAAAAGGCTATTATTCCATCTCAAAAAACTGATATGACCACTCATACAATAACGGTTAACCCAGAAAAATCATATAGCAATATTCATCATGAGTTGATAGAAATGAAACAAAAATTAAAAAGACTCCAAGAATTACTATAAAAAAACGCTGAATCTTTTATCCTTAATACAAATAACATCATGAGACTGTAAGGATATTAAGATGAATCGACAACACTTTCACTTCGTTGGAATCAATGGCATTGGCATGAGTGCGATTGCAAAAATATTATACAAGCAAGGTCATACCATTTCTGGATGTGATCTTGCTTGTGACTTAATGAATGTACAAGAATTAGTCAAAAATGGATGCCGCATCAGTTCACAACACAACTCTGACATTTGCCAAGATACATCAATTTCAACAGTCGTATATTCATCTGATGTCAATTATCAATCACAAGAACTTGTCAATGCCCGCAATAAAGGAATTGCTACTCTACAAAGAGCTGCAGTCCTTGCACAAATCATAGATGCAAAAAAATATTCTATTGGCATTGCAGGATCTCACGGAAAAACAACCACAACCTCTATGATAAGCCATATTTTTATGCATGCTCAGTACGATCCAACAATTATTGTTGGCGGCGTCATGAACAATATACATAACAACGCTCATTATGGTTCATCAGAATATATAATTACAGAAGTTGACGAAAGCGATCGATCACACCTACTTTTACATGTTAACACTGCTGTCATCACAAATATTGATTTTGAACATGTTAACACATATAAAAGCATAGAAGAAATTATTGAAACATTTCGAATTTTTTTAACGCAGGTTTCATCTTCTGGACATGCCATTATATGTTTAGATGATGAAAATATTCGTACAATGTATCATAACTATCGATTTGATACTGATATAATAGATTATACCTATGGTATCAATCAACAAGCTCGTATACGCCCAATCAATATACATCTAGATCCTACAAGTTCTACTTTTGACATTGATGGCTATGACGATCTATCTGATATTATGATCAATACGCCAGGCATTCATAACGTCCTGAATGCAACAGCTGCAATTGCAACAGCTCTTAGTTTTAACATTCCTCAACAGACAATAAAAGAAGCCTTGCAATCTTTTCAAGGCGTCGATAGACGATTTACTTTCAAAGGAATTATGGCACATCCTGCAGTTGAAATTTATGATGATTATGGACATCACCCAACAGAAATTTATCATGCATTAATAACTGCTCGAAAAAAAACAAAACATAATCTTATCGTTGTTTTTCAACCGCAACGATACACTCGAACATTTCATCTTTGGAATGAATTTGTAGAAGTTTTTGCAAACTCCACTATTGATCATCTTATTATTACTGATATCTATACAGCACATGAAACACCCATAGAAAATATAACAGCTGAACAGCTTGTTTTAGCAATAAAAGCAAAAAATCCTTCTTGTCATGTATCATACATTCCATTTGATCATGATCTTATTGCAATCAAAAACAATGTGCTTTCAACTATATCGGATCATGATCTGATTTTACTTTTAGGTGCAGGCAAAGTAAATAAACTTGCTGATAAATTATTGTAGCAATTCTTGATTTTTCATATGACAATTTGTCAACCTCATACTATGTAGATTCATTCCTAAGATGAAAAGGGGCAAATTATTATGATGAAAAAATATAGCATGTTATGCGTACTTGCGATGATCCATACAAACATTTCAAGTTATCATGGATACGGTGGAGGTGGAGCCGCTTTTGGAGGATCATTTGTCGGCTCAATGGCTGGTAGCATGATTGGATCAAGCATAGCAAATAAAAATTCTGCATCTCGAGATCCATATGCTCAAGTCGATGAATATAAAGCACGACAAGAACTTCGCGAGTTAAGAGAAGAAGAAAGACGTCAACGCCAAGAAGAAAAACAAGCTAAAAAAGCTGCTCAAGACCGCAAACGTAAGACGATCAAAAATACAAAACAACACAGAGCAGATCAAGATGAAGCAATTATAGAGCAACCAAGAAAAAAACAAAAAATCCAAGAATCTCAAGAAAATCAAGAGACTCGATCCCAAAAAAATAAAAATGTCACAGATCAAAAAAATACACAGACCGCAAAAGAACTAGAATTAACGATCAAAAAACTTGAATTGGAAATAGCTCAACTCAAACTCAATCAACATCAAGAATAATTTAAAAAGTCTAAAAAAGGAGAAAATATCATGAAAAAAATATTAATACACTTGCATCTGTGCATACTTATAAGCAGTATACTCCAAGCTCGCGGCGGTGGTTTTGGAGGTGGTGGTTTTCATGGTGCAGGAGGCGGTTTTCATGGCGGAAGTGGCGGTTTTCACTCAGGTGCAAGTCATAGCGGAGCAAGTCACATGAGTAGTGGGCATGCCAGTTCAAATCGAAGCAGTAGATCAAAAAGCACAAATTCAAGCAGTCGTCGCAATGGCAATCGCTCAAATAACAACCGTAATCGCAATGGCAATCATAATCATAATAACAATAATTATCATCATACCAATAATTTTTACGGTGGGTATGGATATGGTGGCTGGGGAGCTTGGGGTGCATTTGGATTTACAGCATTAGCAACAACTGGAATATTGTTAGCTGCTTCATCCAATGGATCTAATAATAATGCGCAACTAGAAAAAACTTTAATGGAAACTCAAGTCGAAATGGAACAATTACAAAATAGACTTGATGATCTGGAAAATAAAAATGATCAAACAAATGATACTTCTAGTAGCGAACAATCACCAATGAATGATCCTCAGGCTATTAAAGCTTACATGGAACAATTAAAAAAAGCGCAAATCGACTTAAAACAAGCTCAAGAAAAACAACAATCCGATAAACAAGACGATACAACTTCAGATACTACAAATGAAAAAATTGCAACCCTACAAAGTAGGTTACATGAAGCAAAAAGTGAATTGTATGATTATTTTCATAGTCATGATGATAGTCAAGCCATCAGTTAAGATTGCATCAAAAACGAATCAGAAAAAGGCGCTATTAAGCGCCTTTTTTACTTCTATATAAAACAATAGAATCTTTACGAATGATAATACAACATAATAATTCAGGTTTACTATAACATAATAAACAATCATGAATATCAGATTGCCCGAGCAGTTCCCACCCCAAACGTTCCATTTGTTGTTGATAAAAATGAATCATATCAAGCTTTGGCATCAAACAACTATAAAAAATTTGCACTTGATCATGACATTGATCAGAAATGATCAAATTGTCTAACTTTGCTTGAAAAGGCGAATCTGGCATATCTGCAAATTTTGCTACAATCTCTTGATAATCTTGTTGTACTTTATATTGTATTTTAGTCCGGTGAGTGCAGCTTATAAAAAACAAACACATAACGTAGATCATCATATTTTTTTTATACATACTTGTCCTTTTTTATGTATTATATAGCAATAAAGGCCACTTGAAACAAGTGACCTTTATTTTTTAATTCTCTATAAAAAGAAATTACTCTTGAGGAGCAACTGCAGCTCTTGCTACATGTTTGCCAACAGTACGTACTTTCTTTTCAACTTTTTCTTTAACGCGAGCCGATCTACCAATACGATCACGTAAATAGTACAATTTAGCTCTACGAACTAAAGCTTTCATTACAACTTTAATTGAATCGATCATTGGAGAATACAATGGGAAAATTTTCTCTACAGAAACACCATTTGCACCAATTTTACGAACTGTAAAAGTTGTTGAAGCACCTTTTTTGTGCTGAGCAATAAGGTTACCTTCGAATATTTGAATTCGTTTTTTGTTTCCTTCTTCTACCCATTGAGAAACTGCAATAACATCACCGATGCATAATTGTGGAAAATTACGATCATACATACCAAGTGAGGCAATTGTTTCTTTGGTAAAGCTTTGTGCTTTCATACAAATATCCTTAAACCATCTATATTTTATATCTAAATCTAACTTAACACTTAATTTTAGTATACTTGAAAAAATTCAACCTGCCAAATCAACTTTTTATTTTTGCAAAGCAATTCCAAGCCATTTATCAAGAATAATAGCCACAGCAGAACGAACTGACAAATGATTAAAATCTGAAAAACCTTGTAATGGAGGCAACATATAATCGCATCGATTTAATAAGTCTTCTGACATTCCTGAGCCTGTACCAAACAGAAAAAGAATTGGACGATCATGACTCCAAACAAGATCTTGTTGAAAATAAGTAACTTGCTTGATAATATCGCATTGACGCGCTGACGTTCCAATAATGAAAGGTCTTTTACCTTCTTTTTCTTCAATTGCAGCAATAACATCATCTAATTGCGATTTTAATTGAACCGTACGAACAGCTTGATGACGATTATTATTATAATCACCACCAATTTTTTCATCGATCCAAAAGCTTAACATTTTTTCTACCATTTTTTGCTGATCTAACAACGAAGTAACAATAAAAAATGTTTGCAAGCCATATGTCGCACTTGATCGAGCAATGTCATGAATGTCAATTGAGGTCACTGATGTATGTCCTATACGCCCTTCTTTTAAATCGATATCATTATGCATAAGCGCGATATAATGATGAGGAATATACTTTTTAATCAGTTGTTGTTCTGCTTTTGTAGTCGATACCGAGCGCACCCAATTAAAATGTTTTTTAACCGTTTTTTCAGCTGCTTGTTCTTGACGCCAAGCATCAATAGCAGCATGATTACCAGAGCGAATAATTTCAGGAACTTCCATTCCCTTCCAAACGACCGGTCTTGTGTATTCAGGATAATCGACAAAAGCGCCAGAAAAAGAATCTAATTGAACAGATTCTTCTTTTCCAACGACCCCAGGAACAAATCGTAACAAGCCTTCCAGCAATAACATCGCAGGAATATCTCCACCCATAACAACAAAATTTCCAACTGATACTAATTCATCAGCATAATAATCTTCAACCCGTGCATCTAAACCTTCATAACGACTAGCAATCAACATTATATGTTGCTGATCTTTAATTCGCTCATACAATTCTTGCAATCGAGGTTGCGTCATGACTTGACCTTGAGGCGATAAAATTATTTTATACGCTTTACCAAAATCACGTTCACTTGCATCAATAGCTTGTTCTACAACTTCTGGCTTTAATAACATACCCGCATTATGACCAAACGTTGTATCATCGACACGAACTTTAGGCTGTGTATACGAAAGTAAATTATTAACATGACAAGAAATTGTCCCTTTTTCTTGGGCGCGTTTAATTAAACTTGCTTGAAAAAAGGGCTTATAAAGCTCTGGAAATAATGTTATAACAGAGATGTTCATCAAAAAAATTACTCTTTACTTGCTTTTTTAGGAGCTGATTTTTTAGCTACTTTTTCTGCTTGAGGAGCAACTGATTCAACAGCTACATCTTTTGCAACTTGCTTGTTTTTAATTTTTTGTAAACGTTTTACAGCATCAGTTACAATAGCACCTTTAGATTCCCAATGAGCAATACGATCTGCATGCCATTGAACAATTTCTTTATTCATTGGATTGTATGTTCCAAGATTTTCTAAATATTCACCATCACGCTTTTTTCTAGAATCAATTGCTACAATTCTATATATAGGAGCATGTTTTTTACCCACACGAGTAAAACGTATTTTTACTGCCATTCAAAAACCCTTGAATTTGGTTATTAATTAAAATATTTTTTCTTCTTTAAAAGTTTAACAAATTGCTGACTTTGTTCAAATCTCTGCAACAATTGTGCTACATCTGCTCCAGAAACGCCTGCACCCTTTGCTATTCTTTCCTTACGAGAACTATCTAAAATTTTCGGATATACTTTTTCTTTTTTAGTCATAGATCCAATAATTGCTCGAAACTTTTTCATATCTTTTTCACTTTGCTCAATTTGAGCACTTGAAATATTTAAGTTACTCATTCCAGGCAAATATTTTATCATATTTGACAATGAACCAAGCCGACTAGCCATAGATAATTGCTGCGCAAAATCTTCCAGCGTCATAGAACCTGATTTAAAACTTTTTTCTAAACTATCTTGCTCCGATTGCTTAATTTTATCTTCAGCATTTTCTACCAAAGTTAAAATATCACCCATACCAAGCATACGTTTTGCAATACGCTCAGGACGAAACAACTCTAAATTATCTAATTTTTCACCTGTTCCCATAAAAAGAACTGGCTTTTTTAATGAATATCGAAAAGAAAATGCAACTCCCGCACGAGCGTTACTATCCATTTTTGATAAAATTGCATAATCAAAAGCTATACGATCTTGAAAAGTTTTAGCTACAGACAACGACTCTTGTCCTATCATAGCATCAACAACTAAAAATTTATACTTTGGTTTTACAATTTTTTGTAATTGATCAAGTTCAGACATCATCATTTCATCGATTTGCAGACGTCCAGCTGTATCAAAAATTAAAATTTCATAATTATATTTTTTTGCATAATCAACAATTTCTTGCGCAGCTTTGATGACATCTGTTGCTTGAGCTCGATAAAAATCAGCTCCAGCTTGCTCTGCTACCACTTGTAATTGATCAATCGCTGCAGGACGATAAAAATCCACTGAAGCACATAAAATTTTACGATTTTTGCCTCTTTTTTTTGCTTGATTTTGTATAAACAATGCAAGCTTTGCCGCAGTTGTCGTTTTACCTGAACCTTGCAAACCAAGCATCATAATGGTTGATGGAATCTGAAATGTAAATGATTCTTGCACATACTCACCACCTAAAAAGGCTAAAAGTCTATCATAAACAACTTTAACAAACTGTTCACTTGGACGCAATGAGTTGACAACTTTTTGACCAACAACATCTTGCTTAATTTCTGCAATAAATGTATTACACAGTTCGTATGGAACATCAGATTCTAGCAAAGAATCTTTAATTTTTTGCATAGATTCATCAATATTTTTTTCAGTTAACTTGCTATTGCCAGTCAACGAAGAAAAAATAGATGAAAAACTTTTTGATAAAAAATCAAACATATAAACCTTATAACTATAAGAATTTTATTAATTGCCATGAAACGATGCTTTATGAATCAACATCTTAAATTTTATTATAACAAAAATAAAAAATTGCACAAAATTTATAAAAATAGAAGTAACTTTCTTTCTTTTTCTATTTGTTATAAAATATAGATATATCATAACAACAGGCATTGCCCTATCCTAAAAATTAAATTTCTAAAAACTGACGGGAATCAATCATGGCAAAAAATCAAAACGCTTCAACCAGCAACGACGTCAAAGTTCTTTTAGTTGGGGTACAGGCGCCAAACAATCACATCCAAGACATTCAATCATATTATGATGAATTCATAAGCCTTGCCGAAACATTAGGCGTTGCTCAATACGAATTCATCGCAATTAAATTGCGTTCATTTGATAATAAATACTTTTTTACTCAAGGTAAATTAGAAGAAGTTAAAGTTGCTTTTGAAAAATCAGGCGCAACTGAAATTATTATTTCTGATCAATTAAATGGTCAACAAGAACGCAATTTGCAAGATTATTTAGAATGTCGAATTTTCGATAGAACTCGATTAATTTTATCTATTTTCGAACGTACAGCTACCACAGCTGAAGGTAAACTTCAGGTAGAAATCGCAAAACTAGAACTCTTAAAAACTCGTCTTGCAGGTCATGGCATTCACCTTGAACAACAAGCAGGATCGATTGGCGTTAAAGGGCCTGGCGAAACATTAAAAGAAGAAACCAATCGCTTAATTGAACGCCTTGTTTTAACCGCTCAACGCAAAATCAAACAACTTGAAAAAACTCGCGAAACACAACGTAAACGTCGTTTAACGCAAGAATTGCAACAAGTGTGCTTGATTGGCTATACCAATGCTGGCAAATCTTCGATCTTAAATAAAATGACCAACAGCGATGTACTTGCTGAAGATAAATTATTTGCAACACTAGACACTGCAACACGCCAATTATTTATTCATCATAAAAAAGTCGGTTTAATTTCTGACACGGTTGGTTTTATTCAAAATTTACCAACCCAATTGATTAAAGCTTTTAAATCAACGCTTGCAGAATTACAATATGCTTCACTTTTATTGCATGTCGTCGATATTTCTAATCCAAACTGGAAATCGCACATGAACGTTGTTTTTTCAACCTTAAAAGATCTGGGCGTGCAAAAAGAAATGGTCATCGTCTTTAACAAAGCTGATTTATTAGAACCAGAAGAATTACAGGCACGTATTGATACCTTTGATTTACCAATACCCTATGTTGTTGTCAGCGCTTTAAGCAAAGAAGGTTTAGAAAGCCTAGCAAACTACATTGCTGCAAGAAAAAGCTAAAATTGTATAGATTCATTAAAAATTGGTGAGCTGCCATGCTACATGATAAACAAGAACAATTTCAAAATTTTCTCACTACTCAATTGAATGATCCTCAGCGTCAAGCTGTCGAAACAATCAAAGGATCATTGCTCGTGATTGCTGGTGCAGGATCAGGTAAAACGCGAGTTATCACGGCACGTATCACCAATTTAATCGTTATGCATCATGTAGACCCACGCTCAATCGTAGCATTAACCTTTACCAATAAAGCGGCAAAAGAAATGCAAGAACGGGTGACGACTTTTTTAGATCATCGCATGGCATTACCGACCGTATCAACGTTTCACTCGTACTGCTTACAAATTTTAAAAACACATCAACATCTTTTGCCTTTTGATAATTTTGTTATCATGGACAGCGCAGACCAGCAAAAACTAGTTGGAACTATTTTAAAAAAACATGAGCTTGAAAAACGAGTGAATCTAAAACAGATGCTCTACACAATTTCTTCATATAAAAATAGAAATGCCACCGGTTCAAGCATTGATGATGAAGACAGCGCAAGTATTTATAAGTTTCATGAAATTTATAATGCTTACGAACAAGAAAAACGTTTGAGTCGATGCCTTGATTTTGATGATTTACTTGTGTATACCTTGCAACTATTTCAAAAGAACAAAGATTTTAAAGCAAAGTTTCAGGCAACCGTTCGCCATGTCTTAGTTGATGAATATCAAGATACCAACACCATTCAAAATGAACTTTTGCGTCATATGGTACTTGACGCCCATCAGAAACTTGCTATCGATTCAATTTGCGCAGTTGGTGACGAAGATCAATCGATCTATTCGTGGCGCGGAGCTACCATCGAAAATATTTTAAAATTTAATAAAGATTTTGGACAAGCTCAAACGATTAAAATCGAACAAAATTACCGATCAACGCAGCATATTTTAGATATAGCAAATCATGTCATCGCCAACAACACATCTCGCAATCACAAAAATTTATGGTCTGCCAATAAAGAAACACAAAAAACTATTATTTTTGAATGTAACTCAGAGTTTCAAGAAGCTGACATGATCTGCGCTCTCGTTAAAACTGTAGCTGAGCACGAAAATTTACAATCTATTGCGATTTTATATCGCACACATTACCAATCTCGCGTTCTTGAAGAAGCTTTAATCAAAGCCAATATTCCTTATAAAATTATTGGGGGTATTCAATTCTACGAACGCAAAGAAATTAAAGATCTGCTCTCGTATCTGCGATTCTTTTTTAATCCATTTGATCGCATCTCTTTTTCTCGCATTATCAATTGCCCTACACGTGGTCTTGGCGCAAAATTTGAAGAAGAATTTGACGAGCTTTGGAGCATGAATCCTTTTAGCCATGGCCTTGATATTGCAAAAATGCTATTAACAGAAAAAATGACGGCAACAAAACATCAAGCCTTGACAAGTTTTCGTAATCTTTTTCTCAACATGAAACCAGAGATTACCCCATTTGAAGGATTAAAGCAGATCATAGAAAAAACTCATTATATCGATTATATCGATGATAGTTTTGAAAAAGCTGAAGCTCAAACTAAAAAAGAAAATATTCAAGAGCTTTTTAGAGCAGTCTTACATTTTCAGGAAGAAGGTATTAATACAATTTCTGCTCTCTTAGAAGCAATTGCCTTAATGCAAGATTCTTTAAAAAAACAGGATATTGCAAAAGAATATGTTCAACTCATGACATTGCATAGCGCTAAAGGCTTAGAATTTAACACCGTTATTTTACCAGGTATCGAAGATGGTATTTTGCCAAGCACTCCATCGATCAATGATAATAACGTACAAGAAGAACGCAGGCTGTTTTATGTAGGGCTGACTCGTGCATGCAAACGTTTATTATTAACTCACTGCAGAACTCGCAGTACCTATGGTCAGACCAATGTACAAATTCGCTCTCGATTTTTAGATGAAATACCTACAAACTTTGTTATTGAACAAGCAGCGCATTATTGGTCACACAATCAAGCAAAAACTTATTTTACACAATGGATCAAAGGCAATAGTCCAACTTCAATCAATACCGATCATGTACAAACTTTTGGATCATACCAACAACCTTCCCTGCAAAATTCAAGTGCATCTTTGTACAAATCCCAAACAAACCATAAAAATTACACGAGCACTCTTAAAAAAAATAGTGCGACATCTGCATCCAAACCGGTCTATAACCAAAAATCTACATCAGGCATCGGCTCTTCTCTTTCTGAAATTAAAAACAAACTCAGTCAATTAACTCAAACCAAAAATCCAATTACTTCATATCCGATATCAAGCCCTTTTAAAAAGATGCAATCAATCCAACATAAAACATTTGGTCTTGGCATTGTCCACGAGGTTGAAGTAAAAGGGACCATCACGATTGTGACAGTCCGCTTTAATTTGCATGGTATTAAAAAAATCGATAGTAAGTTTTTAGAAATTATCTAGATTCTTTTTTTAGGTATTTATTCTTCATAGCGTTTTGAATTGTACAAGCAGCTATCTCTTCAATATTTTTAGATATATTTTTGTTCTATTTTGTATCAGTGACTATTTTTTTGATTTGCTTTTGAAATTTACTTTTATCTTTATCATTGTCAAAATCGCACAATTCTAGCATTTGTATACTACTTTCTGTAGAAGATCCAGCTGCTTTTAAACCGCTAGGAACTTTTTTATTTGAATGTGATTGTTTTGGTGATAATGATTCACACAATGGGAATCTTTGCAGTTGACCACTCATCTCAGATGGCAATCGCCGTGCAGCAAATTTTGCAGTTAATTGAGGAACAGAAAATCCTTGATTATGCAATGTCAAAACCTGGAGTTCGTAAGATTGTTCTTGCATGAAAAGCTGTCTTTGACTATTCAAAAGAAGTAATATATCTCGTTGTCTAGATTCTTCTAATTGAGATGCTATATTGCTTTGAAACTCCTCTAAAGCTTGACTGTTCTCATGAAACAATTCTAACACCTGAACTCTAGATACAGATAACTCTTTATTCATTTTTTGCAAAGCACTATTAACTTCTTTAGTAGCTTTATCCAATTGTTCTTGCATCTTTTGCGAAAGTTGCATAAATTCTGCAGATAATTGATTGATTTGTTCATCAGTCTTCTGAGCACGCAATCGCTGTTCATGTGATGATTGATCAATTTTACTAGATAATGCAAAATAATTACTTTGTTGCTGATGATTTTGCGCTTGTAATCCCTCTTGTAATTGGCGCGCATTCTGTTGTACTTGACTACCTATCGATGCTATAGCTACTTGATAAGTTAGATTCTGCATTAAATTAGTTAATCTATCGTGATGACTCTTAAACTCGGTGTCAATTTGTCTTATTTCTATATCTTCAAGACGCTTGTGAAATGATTGTGATAACAATCTTTTGCAAGCAATAGCTCCTGCAAATCCTGTCGTCATTGAGCCTAAAGTCATTCCAGCTCCTGGCTCTTTAAACGATAATGATACAGCACCCAGAAGCGTTAAACTTCCTAAAACACCTACAACAACATCTTGTCCATGTTGAGGAACAGTCAATGCATTAACATATCGCCGAGATCCTACAATATTACCGGCAATACGCCTATAAACAGGATTTAATAAAGAACCAATTGTATCTGCCTTGTCAGTAAATAAATCAGGAATCTTTTCTTGAGCCTGAGCAACATGCGCAAGCAAACTTAAATCCGTTGTATCAGATAATGCACGAATACGAACAGCCAGTTTATTAAGATCTTGAGTCTTAGGAATATACAAAGATCGATCATCTTCTGTTAACAAATGATTAGATACAGCAGTTTTATAACTCTCAATATTTTTTTCTGCAATCTTCAGCGTACTCAAAAGATTTTCTGCCGCATCT
>CANCGK010000002.1 GCA_947377595.1 bacterium
AATAACTGCACGCACTGCATCTGGATTATATTTATCTCCAAAGAATGCGATAATACCACGACTGGTTGCATCTTTTAATGTTGTATGATCAACCTGAACAGGAATATTATCCCAAATTTTTTGGTTAACAAGATCTTCGATCTTTGTAATATCATCTGCTGACATTGGTTGATGATAGGTATAATCGAAACGTAAATAGTCTGCAGTAACAAGAGAACCCGCTTGCTTGACTTGCTTACCTAAAATCGTTTGTAATGCAGCCTGCAGCAAATGTGTTGCTGTATGGTTTTTCATCGTATGTAAACGAGCATATTCATTCACTTGTAACTCAACAACATCACCAATTGCTATGTCAATTGGAGCAATGCAAGAAATTAACGTAACATTATCAACTTTTTGCAAACCAATTAAAGCTGTTTGTTGTGCTGCAAAAGTTATTGTTCCTTGATCATCAACTTGTCCACCGCAAGCGACATAAAATGGAGATTTTTCTACAACAAATGAACAAGTTTGGCCAGCTTTAACAGTATCAACAATACGATTATCACAAACCAAAGCTGTAATCTTGGACTTTTCATACAATGACTCATACCCAGTAAAAACTGTTTTTAATGATGGATCGAATACCAGCGCTTGTTCAGTTTGTCTCATTTTTTTACCAGACTTTTGACGCTGTAGTTCCATTTGTTCTTCAAACCCTGCAACATCAACCGAACAACCGTGATCTGCAGCTACTAACTGTACAACTTCAAGTGGAAAACCATAAGTATCATACAATGTAAAAGCTTGCAATCCAGAAACTGTTTTATGATTACCGTTGCTTTCAATATATCCTTGTAAAATTTGCTTACCACGAACTAAGTTGTCAGAGAATCGTTCGATTTCAACTTGTAAAACAGAGATAACTCGCTCTTTATTCAATTCTAAATCTGGATAAAATTGCTTCATTTCTTGAATAAACACTGCTGACAATTCTGGAAAAATATTTTTATCAGTCAGCTTTTGAGCAAACAATGCAGCTCTGCGAATAATTTTACGAATCACATAACCACGACCTTCGTTAGAAGGCGCGCAACCATCAGAAATTAAAAATGATGTCGAGCGAACATGATCAAGCAATACATTAAATGCAGCTTTAATAATACCGGTTGATTCATGATATTTATGACCTGTTAATTCTTCAATTTTACGAATACATGGCTGAAACATATCAATATCAAAGACTGATTCTTTACCTTGCATAACAACGCACAAACGCTCAAGACCCATGCCTGTATCAATACCTGTTTGCTGTAACGGAACATCTGATCCATCTGGTTGTTTTTCGTACTGCATAAAGACAACGTTCCATACTTCTAAAAAGCGATCGCAACCACACGGAACATTACATTCAGCGCTACCACAACCATATTGCGGTCCGCGATCAAAGAAAATTTCGGTGCATGGACCACACGGACCAACATCACCCATCTGCCAAAAATTATCTGCCCCAAGACGGAAAATTTTATGTTCAGGCACACCGATTTCATCACGCCAAATAGCAAAAGCTTGATCATCAGAATGATGCACAGAAACGGATAATTTTTCTTGATTAATACCAACTTCTTGTGTTAAAAAATTCCAAGCAAAAGGAATTGCATCTTTTTTAAAATAATCACCAAACGAAAAATTGCCCATCATTTCAAAAAATGTCAGATGGCGTTGCGTAAAGCCAACATTATCTAAATCGTTATGTTTACCACCGGCACGCACACATTTTTGAATCGTCACGGCACGATTATAGCTACGTTTTTCTTTACCAAGTAAAACATCTTTAAATTGATTCATACCCGCGTTGGTAAATAAAATAGTTGGATCTTGTGCTGGAATTAATGATGAACTTGCAACTTGTTCATGCCCTAATTTTTTAAAATAATCGAAAAATTTTTGTCGAATAACTGATGATTTCATAGTTTCTAATCCTCATTTCATTTTTAATTTTTTGTTTAAAATTTGAATTATTTTTTAAATATTTAAAGCATCAAATGCAGGCTTTATATTATTATAAATTTTTTCTAAATCGACAGATACATTTTTTGTATTGCCAATGACTGTAATAAAACTGGTATCCCCAACCCAACGCGGAACAACATGAAGATGCAAGTGGGATGGAATCCCTGCGCCACTTGCCCTGCCAAGATTCATACCAGCATTAACACCTTGGGCTTGCAACACATTTTTTAAAATAACAATACTTGCAGACATAAGTTCCATAAGCTCATAACGAACATCCTTTGATAGATCTTCTAGATTGGCTACATGTTGTAATGGCAAAATTAAAAGATGACCGCCATTGTATGGATATAAATTTAAGATAACAAGAGCGTGCTGCGTTCTTTTTAAAATAAATTCTTGAGAATCTAGATTCGTTTGAACTATTTTCTGACAAAAAACACACATCTCTTCTTCTTGCGTGCTTTTACCTTCTTTACTATTTGTTACATACTTATCGCGCCACGGAGCATATAAAATATCCATTGAAACTCCTTGCAAACATGCTATGATTTTACCTGATATTGTATCAAAAATCAGATATTTTTCACGATATCTTTTCGGTAAGCCTAATAAACTTGCCAAAATAATAAGCAGTTCAACGAATTATAACCAAGGCTCATCTACTACCAGATCAACCGAGGAGATCCTTTTTATGAGACAAGTATTTTTAAACAAAGGAGCAATAGCTTTAAAAGAAGTTTGTCAACCTGCTCTCAATGATCACTCAATGTTAATATCAGTCTATCATTCTTTAATTATTCCAGAAACAGAACAAGCGGTTATATCCGCATCCCAACAAGAAAAAATATTTAAAAATATTCCAGAAAAAATTCGCCTTATTTTTAATTCTATTTCAACAAAAAATATCGAAGGTCTAACTGACCTGATTAAAAGTAATTTTTATGGCAGTATTAAATCATTAGGACACTCGTGCTCTGGCAAAGTGATTGCCGTTGGAAGTAAAGTGACTCAATTTCGGCCAGGAGACTATGTTGCATGCGCTGGCAATGGATTTGCCAATCACGCAGACATTGTATGCATCCCAGAAAACTTTGCCGTAAAATTAAAAAATAAATCTATCCTACAACAAGCAAGTTTTGTAACAGTCGGCGGCCTTGCCTTTGATAATATCAAAAAAGCACAGTTACAAATTGGGCAAACAGTATGTATTGTCGGGCTTGATATTTTAGGCCAATTAACAGCTCAAATTGCAAAGCTGTCAGGTTGTAAAGTTATTGCGATCGACACCAATGAATTTCATTTAAAAAAAGCTTATGAAATGGGTATTACGACGACTTTAAATCCCAAAACTGATAACTTAGAGCAAGAGATTAGTTACTTAACCAATCATACTGGTGCTGACTGTACAATTATTACAAAATATATTGATCAAACACTGCAACAAGCAATTAATTTTTCGAAACATCAAGGTCGCATTGTTTTATCTCAATATAAAAAATCAATTAATTTAAATTATGATCAACTTCATTTAAAAGAGATTAATATTGTCAGTATTCCATCAACCATGGAAGATGAACTTTTTTTATCCCAACAACAATTTGACGTTCCGGAAAATATTCCTTGTGCCGTACAAGAGCACTGTAAAAGTTTAACAAACTTTATTACGTTATTAGAAGATGGACTTATTTGCACAAAGCCATTAATTTCTCATGCACTGAGTATTAATGACGTTTCTCAAGCATATAAAATCGTCGAAAATAAAGACGTACTTGGCATGCTTTTAAATTTTTTACCAAAGCCAGACAATATATCACCAGTATTATCTCAAACAACCGCTGGTTATATCCCTGCAAAAAAAACTTCAGTACATGTTGGAATTATTGGAGCAGGAGAACAAAATAACAATAACTTACTTCCTATATTGTCAAAAATTAAAGGTGTAAAAATAGAAACAGCGGTCGATAAAAATATTGTAAAATCACTCAATGTTGCACAGGTTTATGGCGCACGCAAAACAACTATCAACGAAGATGAACTTTTTGATGATACCGATATTAACGTTGTTGTTATGAATATTAAAAACCGCTCTCATTGTCAAAAAGCAATACAAGCAATGGAAAAAGGTAAAGCTGTTTTCTTAGAAAAGCCACTTGCTACAGACCTTGATCAATTACACATGCTTTCTGAATATTTACAAAAAAATCCTTCTGCTCAGTTATGCGTTGATTATAATCGATCATTTGCTCCATTTATCAAAAAAATAGATCATTATACCAAAATGAGAACGTCTCCATTAATTATTTCTTATCGAATTAACGTTGGTTTTATAGCAAAAGAGCAATGGCTGGCACGACAAATGGGATCTGGAAGATTAATTGGCGAAGCGTGTCATATTTTTGATATGTTTTTACATCTTGTCAATGCTCAACCCATTGCAGTGTCGGTAGAATCTTTAAAACCCACTCATAATTATTTGTTTCCAACAGATAATTTTACTGCTCAAGTGAGCTTTTCTGATGGCTCAATTTGCACCTTGCTTTACACTTCATTAGGTCATGTTGGCATGGGAAAAGAGCGTATGGAAATTTATTTTGATTCAAAAACAATTATTATGGATGATTACGTATCCCTGGAAGGATTTGGTTTACCATTTTCTTTTAATGAAAATGTAAAACAACAAAATACCGGACAAGAGTCATTGCTGCATAATTTTTTCCAAGCTATAAAAGAAGATACCTATGTACCTCCAATTAGCACAGAACGATTAACTCTAGCCACTGAATTAACTTTAATTGTCGATCAACTTGCTCTACAAGGTGGTGGTGAAAAACTATTACCACAAAAACAACTTGCATAAGAATATAGGGATCACATTTTGAAAATAGATTAATACAGCCTGCGATTTTGTTATCACAAAATCTCCGGAAATGGATGGGCGGCGGCCCATAATGCGCTCAATAAAAAGCGTTTTACCCCCACCAAGGTCACGTGTCCCGGAGGTTGCATGGCAACCGTAGGGTTCTTAAAAAGTCTAAAATCAGAATAGATCTCTATATCTACATTAGACAGCTGCTTTGCACAATATTTTTTAGGCAAAGCAGCTGTGATAAGAATTCTTGCAATGTAGAATTTTTTTTTATTTACTGTATGATACAAAAGAGTATACAGTAAATCATAAGCAACAATGCTTGCAAGTATAGCTCTACTCAATTGTGACCATTCAAGAAAAATTATATAGTATTCATTACCTATGAAAATACATTATGAAGCAAGTTTCTTTTCTCTTTAAAAATCAACTTATTACTGCATTTTTTTGTTCATTATTAGCGCTTACAACATCAATTATTTCTCATCAACATGCTCCAGTTTTTGAACTGCCTGCAATGTGTCCAATTAACAAAGCTTGTAGTTTAGTTATTGTCATTCCAGCTCATAACGAATCCAATCGAAATATTCCGACAATAGAAAGCTACGTGCAATATTTTAAAATGTGTAAAAATGTTCAAGCTCATCTCTTAGTAGTATGTAATAATTGCTCAGATAACACCGTTGAAATTTGCAAAACATTAAAGAAAAAACATGCACAATTTGATTTTATGGATTTAAAGCCAGGCGGAAAAGGCTTTGCTGTAAAACAAGGTTTTTTAAAAGCATTAGAATATAAGAATATAGATTATATTGGTTTTGTAGACGCAGATATGTCAACAACGCCTCCTTATTTTTATGAATTAATCGCAGAAATGAATCAACATGATGGAGCCATTGCAAGCCGTTATAAAAAAGGCGCTCGAGTATGGCCAAATAGACCATTTATCAAAAAAATTGGTGGCAGATTTTATAATTGGGTATTACGCCATAAATTTCATTTAGATATTCGTGATACACAATGCGGAGCTAAATTATTTACCTATCAAACTATTGCAGATGTCGCTGAACATATGCAAGAAAAAGGCTTTGCTTTTGACCTTGAACTCTTATATTTATGCCAATTATTTGATGCAGATATTGTCGAAATTCCTACAACATGGGTCGACGCTCCCGGTAGTAAATTAACTATTTCTGGTTGCTATAAAGAATTTATATCATCTCCTATTCGTATAAAAAAAGCTCACAAAGAACTTGCTGCGCGGCTGGAAAAAGAAAAATTAGAACAAATAAATGCACATAAAAAACAAATGCGTTTAGAAAAAAAACATCATCATCGTAATCCTGTATTAATGGCCTCAAAATAAAAACGTATGCAAAAAATAATCTCCGCAATAATATTAATTATAACAACATCAAGTATGTACACCAGTGATAGTGATAATACAAGCTTATCAACAACTATTCCTTTACGAAGAACTGATAGTATGACTATAGATCGTCGATATCAAATTATTCTAAGAGAAATTAGAGAAAGTAGTATAAGTCCAACGAATATAACTCGAGAAACAACATTAAAAAATAGCTCTTTAAATTTGCCAAAAAATTAAATTTTATGAAAAAAATAATCATTTATCTGAGCGTCATATGCATTATATTAACTTCATATTATGCGTATGTTCAACAATCACAACAAACCTGCACTCGTCATGATTTTATTGTCGGTATATCACCAGATTACCCTCCTTACGCTCAAATAGATTTAGAAACAGGACAAATAGTTGGATTTGAAGTCGATATTGTCAATCAGATTGCAAGCAGACTTGGCAAAAAATTAATCATAAAAGATATGCCTTTTAATTCGTTAATTATAGAATTAATAGCTGGTCAAATTGATGCAATTGCAGCTGGTCTAACACCAACACCTGCACGTAAAAAAAATATTTTATTTAGCCATCCATACATGGATGATGACGAAAATATAGCAATTAGCAAAAAAAATAATCTTGATATCACTGGACTACATAGTTTATATGGTAAAAATGTGGCTGTTAACATTGGTTATACTGCAGACACTTATTTATCACAATATCCAGAAATTAATCTCATTCGTTTAAAATCCCCATCTGATGGATTTATGGCATTACAATCTGATAGTGTTGACGCATTTGTTGTTGCTCGATCTTCTTTTGAAAATTACCAAAAAAATAATACTGGTTACGAATTTCAAACATTTACACTGCCTAACTCTGCTGACGCTTGCGCCTTAGCCTATGCAAAATACAGCACACAACTTCAAGCGCAAATCGACCCTATTATTGACGCTATGATCGCAGATGGAACTATGTTAACAATTAAAACAAAATGGGGGCTTGCATGATTAATTTCGATCTTTTACTTCAATACTACCCACTCTTACTCCAAGGAGTTATGACCAGCTTGCAGATCGCTTTTACGAGTTGTGCTATTGGCGCAATCGTAGGAACTGGTCTTGGCATTATTCTTGCGGGCAAAAATAGTTATGCAAAACTTTTTGCTCAAACTTATGTTTCGATTATTCGTGGCACACCTATGCTTATTCAAGTTATGGGAACATATTTTGTTTTGCGCAGCATAGGTATTCCTATACCAGCATTATGGTCAGCAATCATATCAATTGGCTTAAATAGTGCAGCATACTTAAGCCAAACCATCTTATCTGGGATAACATCTGTCAGCAAAGGACAAATTGAAGCCGCAAAAGCTTTGGGTTTTACACCAGCTCAAACAATTCGCTACATTATTTTTCCTCAGGCTATTCGTGCCGTCCTTCCTAATTTAGAAAGTGAAATTGTTACGCTTATTAAAGATTCTAGCTTAGCATCAACCATTGGTGTCTATGAACTGACTCAACAAGGACAAGTGGTCATGAGTCAGACTTATGACATGCCTTCTATATATTTTGCAGTAGGCATCATATATTTAATTTTAACAACGACGGTAACTATTTTAATGTCTCTTTTAAATAAAAAGATAAATTACCATGCTCAGCCTTAAAAATATTCTTAAAAACTTTCAGCATAAAATAGTGGTTGATGATGTCAGCTTTGATGTACAACCAGGACAAGTCATTGTATTGCTTGGCAAATCTGGCGTTGGAAAATCTACAATTTTACGTATTTTAGCCGGCCTTGAAACAAGTGATGGTGGATCAATTACTCTTAATGGTCAACCAATGCAGCAACAATCAGTAGGCATGGTTTTTCAAGATTTTAATCTATTTCCTCATTTAACGGTAGAAGAAAACATCACACTTCCCTTACAAATTGTAGGCAAAAAAACTTCTGATCAAGCACAAACGATTGCTCAAAAGCTTTTAAAAACTTATGAACTAACAGCACTTGCTCATCTACGACCACAAAGACTTTCTGGAGGGCAAAAGCAACGCGTTGCTTTTGCGCGGGCTTTAGCAATGAATCCAACAATTTTATGCTGCGACGAACCTACTTCAGCTCTTGATCCAATGTTAACCGGTAAAATTGCACAAGAAATTAATAAGCTTGCATCAAATGGTTTAATGATTATTTTAGCGACACATGATACAGAGCTTATTAAACAAATTGCATGCACTATTCATCTCATGCAACATGGAAAAATCATTGAAACAACTACTTCTGCTCAATTAGCTGAAAATGCAGAAAAATTTCCTTACATTAAAAACTTTACACAAGGCCTTACATCTGATACAACTAACAACTGAAGTTCTAGAAAGTCTTTTTTAGACGAACTTGACATAAAAAACTTAACTTGATAATCTTTTGCAAGAAAAAATGTCCCTAATCGAACGATACTCTACAATGTATTGTTCACCCCCCTAACCCTTCAGCTTTTTATTGAGTTGAAGGGTTTTTTATACAAGGAGCATGACATGAATCAATCCCTAATTTTTTGTTATTTTTTTATAACAATTTCCTCTTTATTATTTTCTTCTGCTCAAGAGCGCCCATGGATCGCTGTATATAATACAACAAAACTTGATATGCAAATTATGCTTGAAGCGCAATATATTTTTGAAGAAAATCCAGATAGTCAAATACAACTCAATTTTGAAGATTATGATACTATATATGTAAAATATGCATGTAATAAAAATAGCAATGGCCAACCTGTTTTAGATGTATACATATTTTTTACGTGTGATGCACAAGATCAACAAATCATAAATAATATTTTTTTTCTTAATAAAAAACCATATTATCTTGCAATAAAATCTATTCGGTGCATTCAAAATTATGCACAACTTCAAACCTCATACAATTTTTTAAATCACCCTTTAGAAAAAATAATGATTTGCTATAATCCTGAGCATGGAATTAAAATAGAACCTCAATACATTTCAATTTTTAAACAATCTTTAACATTTTGTGATAACCTTATACAAAATATGACAGCAATAACTTCAAATTTTATAGCTAAAGTAAAAGGATATACATGCAAACACAGTCTATAAAATATATGATATGTATCTCTTTATGCCTTGCAACAACACAAATATTTACAATAAAACATAAAGTAATAGATACAACGAAATCTTACAAGTCTCAACAATACTCAAAACTTACTCATTTCGATAACAATTTTAAAGTATTAATGTGCAAGCTAGATAAATTAGAAAAAGCAGAAGAACTATATAATCAAAAAAATAAAAATAAAAAGATTACGACTAAGATAATTTAAGCAAGAATAAGGATTTTATGCGCCAGTTATCTATCATCATATTCATGGTATGCATTATTGCATATACTTGCATACAAGCTAAACAATCGCTTTTAGGAAAAAAAGCTCCTTTATTTACAGGCCAAGCAATACTTCCTGATGGATCAAATGCAACGTTACATCTTAAAGATTATAAACATCAAAATGTTGTTATTTATTTTTATCCAATGGATAATTCTCCCGTGTGCACGCTGCAAGCAAAAAAATTTCGCGATGAATTTTCTCGATTAAACGAACGCAATATTATGGTGATTGGCATAAGCCCTGATTCAATAGAATCGCATCTAAAATTTCACACCAAGCTCAATTTGCCTTATCCGTTAATCGCTGATGTCGACCGCAAACATTCAATTTCTAAAAAATACAACACTCATGGTTTTTTATTTAATAAACGCCAAACTTTTTTAATCAATAAAAAAGGTATTATCTTTAAGATTTTTCAGGACATTGATATTAACAACCAAATTAATGATATTATAGATGCATTTACAGCGCAAAGTTAAAATTCAAGAAAACAATTGAGCCATAAATGCATGTACCTCTTCTTTGATACTATCCAGCACTTGAGGTTGATTGCAATTTTTAATAGCACGATCAATCAGATGAATAATGGTTATCATATCTGATTCTTGAGCACGACATGTTGTAATAGCTGCAGTTCCAATACGAATGCCCGATGGTGATAATGGTGGTTGTCTATCAAAAGCAATTGCGTTGCGATTTACAAAAATATCAACTGACTCAAGAATTTCTTCAACTTGGCGACCATTCAATCCAATCGACTGCACATCAATTAAAAACATATGATTATCTGTTCCACCAGTTAACACGCGATATCCTAATTTCATACATTCTTGAGCAGCAACCTGCGCATTTTTTATAACTTGCTTTTGATATAATAAAAACTCTGGTTGACTCACTTGCAATGCTGCTACAGCTTTTGCAGCAACATGATTCATCAAAGCTCCACCTTGCATTCCAGGCATCAACATTTTATCAATTTTTTGAGCAAACTGTTGTTTACACATAATCACACCACCACGAGGCCCTTGAAATGTTTTATGAGTCGTCATCGTAATAACATCAGCAAAGCCTACAGGAGATGGATGAAGCCCAACTGCTATTAATCCTGCAAGATGAGCTATATCAGCTAAAAACAATGCACCTACTTTGTCTGCAATCTGTGCAAATTTTTCAAAATCAATGATACGAGAATAGGCTGAAGCTCCTGCAATGATTAACTTTGGTTTGCAAGCTATCGCTAAAGCTTCGATCTGATCATAATTAATCTGATAGGAGATAGGATCTACGCCATACGATACAATGTTATAAAATTGATGCGTCCAATTAACTTTATGACCATGAGAAAGATGCCCTCCTGCAGCAAGATCCATACTTAATATGGTATCACCTGGCTGCAAAAGCGCTAAATAAACTGCTGCATTTGCTTGTGAACCAGAATGGGGTTGTACATTAACATGATCTGCTTTAAAAATTGATTTAAAACGATCTATTGCTAATTGTTCGATCTGATCATACACACCGCAACCACTATAATATCGCAGTCCAGGATAGCCTTCGACATATTTATTACACAATACAGAACCGGAAACATTCATAACTTCTTGCGAAGCATAATTTTCAGATGCAATTAAATTAATTCCTTGTCTTTGGCGTAGCTGCTCTTTTTCTAACAATGCTTGTAACTGAATATCTAAATTTTTTTTCATATTTTTATTTTCTTTTTGCCAAAGTGCTATGCAATAATGATTCTTGAAGCGCTGGTGCTGATGGAATCATATCAACAGGATATGCTTGAATTATTAGAGAATCTTGAAATGGTGCTTGTCCACGCTTTATAGATTCGTAGACAGATTGATTTTCTTCTTTTATAATTTCGTCAATAATATCATAAAGACTTTGCGCTTCTCTGGCAATTGTACTCTGAAAAACCCATGGTTTGCAGCAACAAGGAAATCGTCGTGCATGATTTTTTCTAATCTCTTCTAAATTATCTAAAATGCGCTGATCTGCTAGCGTAAGCTCTGCTTTTAAAAATAACCCATTGCGTAAAGTAATACGCACCTGTTTAAATTGCGACCTGTTCAATCGTTCTTGTAATTGATGCACAGCTGTTAATAAAACTTGATTTCGGGTATCTATGATTGCTTGTTTTTTTTCAATATCTCGTTGTAAATAAGTCGCTAATTGTATCTGAGTTGGCGTCAACGCTTGCTGGCAAGATTGCATACAATAACTATATAATAAAAATGTAATACTTATGCTCATTTTTTTCATATATATTCCTTGATTAAATCACATTGATTGAAACTTTTAAAGTATACTCTCATAGAAAAATAGAAAGCAAGGCTTGCTATAAATCTTTTCAATGCGTCGCTGTGTTGATTTTTTTTCTACATCATTTTATACTTACATAAGAGAGTTAAATTTCCCTATTTTGAAGGATAAATCTGTGGTATCGACGTCTGATTTTAAAAAAGGTCGTAAAATTCTGTATGATAATGCACCATACATGGTCATCGATTTTACTCACGTAAAACCTGGTAAAGGTGGAGCGTATGTACGAACAAAAATGAAAAATATGATCACTGGTCTTATGCACGAAGTGACATTTCACTCAGGCGAAAAATTCGAAGATCCAGGTCTTGAATACAAAGATATGCAATATCTTTACAATGAAGGACCATTATATCACTTCATGGATTTAGACTCTTTTGAACAAGTTTCTTTAAATAAAAATCAAATCGAAGAAGCTTTAGATTATTTAAAAGAACAATCTATCTACAATGCTTTATATTTTCAAAATAAATTAATCGCAATTGCAGCTCCAATGTTTATGGAACTCAAAGTAACTGATGCTCCACCTGGGGTAAAAGGTAACACAGCTCAAGGCGGTGCTACCAAACCTGTTACCTTAGAAACTGGATTTGTAATTCATGCGCCACTTTTTGTTGAAGAAGGCGATATTTTAAAAATCGATACACGCACTGGTGATTATATCGAACGTATTAAATAAGTAGGCATATTTCATGAGCGAGCAAATTAATGATCAAAAACCCGTTGTGATCGAAGATGAATTAGCATCACAACTTGTTTCTCAAAATATAACAACTCGCAGAAAAATGCGTTCTTTGTTGTTTCACGTATTATATGCAGCAGATGCATTTGATTACGAAACATCAGCAACTGAAATTGCAATTAACTTCAATAGAGAATATGAAACTGATATTGATTTACATGGCGAAATCATTACAACCGTTAATGAAATTGCAAAACGTCGTGACGAACTTGATGAACAAATTATACCATTTTTAGAAAATTGGAAATTTGATCGTATTGGTCGATGTACATTATTAGTTTTACGTTATGCAATTTGGGAGATGTTATACACAACAACTCATCATAGCATTGTTATTAACGAAGCTATTGAACTTGCAAAATGCTTTGCTGAACAAGATTCTTATAAATTCGTCAATGGTATTTTAGATAAAATTTACAATAGTCTAAAACCAGAAGATGATACAGAATCGAATTCTGAACTTGAATAAATTTCATATCATATGAAATGTAAGAGTAAAAAATTAAGCGCTACCATCATAAAAGATTGTAGCGCTTTTTTGTATAAAACTTTGTTCAAAAAACAAATTGCTATACTTATCTATTTTTGTATGTATCAGCCTTTAATCCACGATTACCTCGGCTTGTGTTTTCTTTTACAAAGACAGATTCATCACTACCATAATGTAAAATTTTGGCATTGCGAGCAGCTATCTTACCATTTTGAGTATTAAGCTTTTTGCAACTATTTTTAACTTTATGATGATCACCTTTGCCATTTGCTACTACTGCTAAAGGACTAAGCATTGATAACATGAGCAATATATTCATTTTTTTCATAAATACCTTTCAATCAATTGATTCAATTTATATAACTCTCAAGAATTAAAATTCTATCAAATTGAAAGCATCATGACAAAATAAATTTTAAGGCCTATCTAGATCTGATACTGGTATAGATGTCGTCATTGTTTGGTCATGTAATGTATGACTTACATGCAAAGATTGAACACCTCGCTCCATTTTTATAACTTCAGGCCCAGCATGAATAATAGTAGAAGCACCGACTCTGTTGTCTTGACGACGTTGTTCTAAAAATTTTTGCGCATGTTGACCCGTAAAAAATCCAACTAATAACTGTTTATTATCAAAAGGATGATGAACCATTACAAGTATAGGCACTAATTTTTTTTTAAAAAAGCGATTTTTATGATCGTCAGTTAACGTTGCTGTAATTTTCTTTAATATTACTGGATTGCTCAATGGACTATATAATTTATTATCGGGTATTGATACAAGAAAATTTTTGTTTGGATTCTTTGATGCATAACAGATTGCTTTAAAAATAAATTCTTGACAAAATTCTTCTCTTTCTTTAATGCTTCTTGTAGTTGTGTCGCTACACATCACAAAAATTGACAGCGAATAAAACGTCAAAAGCAAAGTATATAATTTTTTCATAATTTTAATTACAATTTTTTATTTTATTAATAGATTATCTAGATAAATAAATATACAAAAAGGGATAAACAAGCTTTTACTCTTGTTTATCCCTTTTTATCTTTAAATAACTTCTAACTTGCGTTGTACATTATCTAACTATTTTTTATTGAACGAATTACAGTCCAGGAAAAAATATTGCTAATTCTCTTGCAGCACTTGCTAAAGAATCTGAACCATGAGCAGCATTTGCTCCAATATTTGCACCAAACAATGCACGAACTGTGCCTGCTGCTGCATCTTTTGGATTTGTTGCACCCATAAGATCTCTCCATGCTACTACAGCATTTTCTTTTTCAAGAGCCATAATAACGATTGGAGATGCTGTCATAGCGCCAACCATTTCACCAAAGAATGATCGTGCGCTGTGTTCTTTGTATAATTCGTTTGCTTGTTCTTGAGTCATAGTGATTTTTTCCATCCCTACAACATTAAAACCTGCAGTTTCGATCATATCAATAATTTTACCAGCATTTTTAGCTGCTACTGCATCTGGTTTAATAATTGCAAATGTGATTTCCATGTTTGTCCTTATTATTTAGATGCTTTTTTAGAAGCTTTTTCTGCTTTTTCTGTAGAAGCTGTTTCTTCAGCAGCACCAGCCATATGGCGTTCTAATTCTAATTGGAAAGCAGATTTTGCTTTTGAAGAATCAGAAGATGTTGATGTAAACGAAACAGGCTTTGCATTTTCTTTTTTAGGAGCTGCTTTTTTCTTAGGAGCTGCTGCTGGAGCTGAAGCAGATGCTGCTGGAGCAACTTCTTTTTTAGGCTCAGCTTTTTTAGCTTCTAAAGATAAACTTAAGCCAAGTTTGCGTTCTTCTGCGCTTGCATTAATCACACGCAATTGACGTTCTTGACCAGGTTTTACAGGCTCTTCTTTTTGTTCAACTAGTTCAGAATTGTAGATTAAACCTTCAATACCTGTTGCTAATTTAACAAATGCACCATAATTTGTAATCTTAGTTACAGTACCTTTAACAATAGATTCTACAGGAAAATCTGTTTCAACAGTTTTCCATGGATCTTGTTTAAGTTGTTTGATACCAAGAGCTACTTTTTTGCTATCTTCATCGATAGAAAGAATTACAGCTTCGATTTTATCGCCACGTTTGTATAAATCACCTGGATGTTCGATATGTTCAGTCCATGATAAATCAGAAACGTGAACTAAACCGTCAACGCCTGGCATTAATTGAACAAAGATACCAAAATCAGTAACGTTGCTAATTACACCTTTAATCGTTTGACCTGCTTTAAAATCTTCGCTTACAGCAGTCCATGGATTTTTTTCTAATTGTTTAATGCTCAATGACATTCTACGATTATCAACATCAAGAGAAACTACTAAAGCTTCGATTTCTTGTCCTACAGTAAATCTATCTTGTAAGTTAGAAATTCTATCAGTCCAAGAGATTTCTGAAATATGGATAAGACCTTCTACGCCTTTTTGTACTTCAACAAAAACGCCGTAATCAGTAATGCTTGCAACTTTACCTTTAACACGTGATCCAACTTGAACCGACGCATCAAGACCTTGCCATGGATTTTTGTCCATTTGTTTCATACCAAGAGAAACTTTGAAGTTTTCTTTGTCGATAGAAAGAACTTTAACAGAAATAGTTTCACCGATGCGTACAATTTCGCTTGGGTGAGAAATTCTGCCCCATGTCATATCAGTGATATGCAACAAGCCGTCTACGCCGCCGACGTCAATAAATACACCATAGTTGGTGATATTTTTAACAACGCCTTGAATAATTTTGCCAACTTCAAGATTTGCAAGAACAACTTTTCTTGATTCATCACGACGTTCAGCAAGGAATTTGCGACGAGAAATGATAATATTTCCACGTTTTTTATTAATTTTGATAATTTCTGCTGTAACCAATTGGCCAACATATTGATCAAAATCAGTAACACGGTGTAAGTCAACTTGTGAACCTGGCAAGAATGCTGGAATACCAACGTCTACGCTCAAGCCACCTTTAACTTTATGTAATACCATACCTTCAACAGGAAGACCTGCTTCTTGTAATTTAGCAATGCGATCCCAAGCTTTAACAGCTTTAGCTTGCTCGTATGATAAGACAACATCACCATTAACGTTTTCGATTTCATCGATCATAACTTCGATATCAGATCCAGCTTTTAATGCTTTTAATTCATGCTCTGGAAACTCATACGCAGGTACAAATCCATTTGATTTGTAATCGATATCAACTAAAACGCCACTTGCATCAACTTCAAGAACTTTACCTGTAATCAATTGTCCAGCAGAAAATCTTCCTACTGTACCATCGTACAATTCTTGCATATCTTGCAACTGTTCTGCGCTTAATTTGAATTCTTGTTCGATTTGAACAACATTAGCCTTAGCAAATTGCTTTGGCTTAATAAACTCTTTTGACATTAAAGACTCCTGATCCAATTTTTTATCTAACTAAAAAACTGTAAAAATGTAAAAAAACAGATAACTATCACTTTTAAATCTATCAAAATATCATCAACTAAGCAAATTACACAATTGATATTCGATACTTTTTTAGCCCATTTTGTAACGCTTGCAAGGGTAACATACCACACTGCATTCTTTTAATTCCAAGCTGAGTTTTTAGCAATTGTTCGACCAATTCATCAGAACAAGCTAAAATTTCATCAATTGTTTTATTTTGTGCAAACAGAGTCAACATCGAAGCCATAGCAAGACTAATAACACATCCTTTACCTTCAAAGGCAATGTGCGTAATAATATTTTCGGCAACCATTCCATTTATCGTGACACTATCTCCGCACGATGGATTATACATAGGTGATATAAAATTAAACTCAGCAAGCAATCCAAAATTTCTTGGCTGCTGATAATGATCTAAAATTTCTTGCTCATATAAATTCTGCATACGCATAAAAAATAAAGTCCTTTCTTGTTGGCATACTCAATGGATTAAAATCCTTTTTACCTAGAATAGCAAAAGTCTTGATTATTCAGCATAAAAAATCATAGATTTTATTAAATTTATTTTCAAAAGGGGGAAAATTTATGAAACATGCTATCTATACTTTATCCATATTTTTAAGAATTATCATCATAACGTCTTGTACAAAAATTTATACAGCAGATAAATTGCAACCTGTACGAAAAAGATCTCACAGTCAACCTATTTATTCGTCGCCAGCAAAAACTATATTTTGTTCCAACGTATCTGAAAGTTCTTCATCACAATATTCTGGATCTATACATTCATTATCACCAATTAATAGTACTAATCGCTCTCGAGCAAACTCTTTTCAATCATTAGCATCACATGATACAATTCCATCTGCACAAGCAGGTCTTATTTCAACTCCTACAAGAGAAATTGTCAACGACATGAGCCCTATACAACATAGTTCATCTGAAAATTTTCGACCTGTATCGCCTGCACAACTTTTAATACCCGGACCAGGTGCATTTAACTGGCAAGCAAAATCACAAGAATTTGATGAAAAAATGTTACTTAAAAACGAACAAGATAAAGAAAAAAATGACAAATTGCTTAAAGAATTACAAAAAAAATTTAGAAATAAAAGTTTGATAGCTGCAGGAGCTTGCCTAACTATAGGCCTAACAGCTCTACAATTACAATCAATGACAACAAAAGCTTTAGAACAAGAACAAGCGCATCGCTTTATTGGTGGCATGTTCCTGGCTCATTCTGCTATTACAACAATCTTACCAACGATACTCAGCCTTGCCAGTGCTGCTTATGGTATGCATATTCTTAATAATTGGCTGTATGGAGACATTCATAATAACATTAAAGATCTGAGAAATGAACTTTTAGAAGAAAAAAAAGCGCGAATTTCAGGAGATAAAAATTCACTAGATAGACTGATAAAAATAGCGGATGATTCTCAACAAGCTAGACATCTGCTTTCACAAGTTACATCAAGCATAACGCAACTTAAATCTAATAACCGTGAGATTCAACAAAAATTAGAACGTATACATCCTTTAATTGCTAATATTCAACTACAAACACAAGGATTGCATGAAATTATAGCGATTCAAGATATATCAACTGCTTTACCTGGTACAAGCACTGCACCGGCAGAAAAAAAAGCTACTCAAAAGCATTGGAAAGTGCGTCTACCTAATCCTTTTGGTAGATGAACATTTTAAAAAAAACAAATATGGCAACGATTTATCAGTCTTATCGTTGCCATACTTTTTTTAGTTACTCATCATTCCTGATAAAAATTATCGAAAATCATCATGCTCTATACGCAAAGGCTCAACTTTTGAATACTTTCGTGGATAGCGATGATACAACTCAGAAAACATTTTTTGAGTTTCTTGCTGAGAATTATACATATGTGCAGATCGCGAACACTGTGTTTTTTTATGATACTTTACAGATTTACCAGATGAGACATGAACTTTTTTGTTCAAGTTGCTTGATGTTTTGTTATGAGCACATACTTGAAAATTTACACAAACAAATACTAAAACAAGCAAGAATAATGATTTTTTCATGACGCGCTCCTTTTGTAGCACGGATATTATTTATTTTTTTATATACCAAATCATAGAAAAATCAAATGATTTTTTGCAATAAAAATGAGATAGATTTTACATGAATACGTTCATGCTTGATAACATGAGCTTCAGGCAAGCTATTTGTACAATATAATGCAACAACTCCAAGATTAAAAAGTTCCATCCAAATCGTCCCATGAAAAAATGCATGCGTAACAAAAATAACAATTTCTTGAACACCCATTAATTGTAAAGCCTTACAAACCTGAACTAAAGTTTGCCCCGAATCTAAAATATCATCATACACTATCACTTGAGAGCCAATACTACCTTGAAATGAAAGTAGCTCAATCATCTCTTCATGCCGTTTTTTTTCAAAAGAATGATGTATAGCTAAAGGAAATATTTCCAACAACCATCGATGTCGAAGAAAAGCTCCACGATCAGGAAAAACAAATTCAAACCCTTGTGCAACGAAAGAAGCAAGGTCATCTTGAAATATCAATTGTTCGCTCAACATAGTTACAGGAGTCTTAAGTTCATGTAAAATCTCTAGATTATGCGGAGTTATCGTAACAATTTCATCAACTCCTACTGCTGACAAAAGATCATCGGCGAAGAATAAACCTTGTGATATTCCTATAACTTTTTTATCTTGACGCTGATATCCCAAGTATGGAGAAAATAACACAACCTGAGCTGCTCGAGATTGCTTTAAAGTCGATAGCAATAATAGTAGGCTTACAACAAGATCTGCTCTTGCAGTTAAGCTTCCAATGACAATGCATTTTTTATTGAAAGTATCTGCTGGTATAAGAATTTGAAATTCTTGATGAGCAAACTGACCTATCACATACACATTGTGTTGCACTGATGGAAGTGTAAGATATTGATATTGGTCTTGAATAAATAACATAATCTATCTTTACGCATAAAATAAAGACCAAGAGTCTTAAAACTTTTGGTCTTTATGTACATATCAGATAATCTCAGCTTTAAAATTATTATTTTTTAGCTTGATCTTTTGATTTTTTTACATCTTTTTTATCTGCATGTTTTTTAGGTTCAACTTTTTTTGGTTGAGCTTTTTTTGCAGATTCTACTTTTTTAGCATCATGCTTTACAGCAACTGATTTTTTAGTTTCTAATTGAGTTGGACCTTGTTTTTTTGCTTTTTGTTTCTGAGCTGCTACTTTATTTTCATGCTTTTTTGCTTGAGGCTGTTCTTTTTTTTGGCAACCAGCAACAAAAACCATTAAGCTTAAAAACACTAAACTATTTAGATATTTCATACTACACCTCAATTTCAACATACACATTTTAACACTTAAAAATGTGTTCGATTAAATAATATTTTACATCATCTGCAAACCTACACAAAAACCATATCGATTGTAAACGGTTTGCTCGAAATATTAAGCTTCTAAGTCTTCTTCAAAATCTGAGCAATCTTCTTGGGTTGGGTCACAAATTGCATTCAAATTTTGTTCAACTTTTTCTATTTCAGCATTAAACAATCCTTGTTGATATGCATAAAAACATCCTGCTGCAAGCACAACAACAAAAAACATCATGATTATATTTTTGTTCATTACTCTCTCCTTTTTAATTATTAATGTAACTTAAATTCTACCTACTTTAATGACTACTAATCGATCTGTCGATAAGATATTTTTAACAGCATCAGTAATTTCTTTTGCTGTTATTTTTTGTAGAGTTTCTACACGTTTTTCAAAATAGTCAAATGGTAAATCATACTTCTTTAAAAAAAGTAATGTATTTGCTTTTTGCTCATTAGATTCATACAAAGAATCAAATGAATTAATCAATGCATTTTTTGCTTCTTGCAATTCTTCTTGCGGTAAATAATCAATTGCTTCGTTGAGTACTTTGCCAATAGCTTGCACTGCTTGGTCTACACGATCTGCAGAAACCGTAGTACGGATTAATATCATTCCAGGTTGTTTACCTGATCCATAAACTAACGATCCCCCTATACCATAAAACAAACCACTTTGTTCACGCAATTCAAACAAACGAGAACTCATTGAACCCAAAACCCCACCAGTTAAAATTTGTTCAAAAATCAAAATTTTATCATAGTCTGGATGCAAATATTCAACTGACAATCCTGCAAATGCTACAACAACTTGATCCCTATTTATATAAGAAATAATTTCTTGTGATTGCAATGGTTTTAATTGAGGATATACCAATTCTTCAATCACAGGACCTTGCCATGCGCCAATAGTATTCATAATGCTCTGTTGTATTGTTGAAGCATCAAAATTACCAACTAAAGCTAAACGAGCTGCCTGAGGAGATATCATCCTTTTATAATAATCAATACAATCTTGTAACGTAATTGCATCAATACTTTCTTGGCTGCCGAGCATCATTTTAGAAAATGGATGATTTTTATACACTTGTTGACGAACTAATTGCATACTAAAAGAACTTGGGTTGTCCCAAAATTTCTTTAATTGCACAGTAACTTGAGCTTTTACTTTATCTAAAGCGGCTTGAGTAAATAGTGCGTTAGTGAGCATGTCTGTTAAAAATTCAAGTCCTTTTTCTACATCTTGACGTAACATCGTTGTACTGATACTTCCAGCTGAAATAGAAAATGACATGCCATACGATTCAATCAAATCAGAAAATTTTTGACCTGGATAGTTACATGTACCTTCTAACAACATCTTGCTGACAATATGTGCAATTCCTTGTACATTTTCTGGATCATAATAATGCTTTGCTTTCAATTCTAGTTGACATTCTACTGTGTCAACAACATCAGAATGCAACCAAACAGCCTGCAATCCATTCGATAAGGTCATTTCTTCTGGTTTTGCATAACAGGCCTGTTTTTTAGGATTTAAGGTTATCGTATGAACATAGGAACCCTCTTCGACCACGCTATCTCGTTGAATCGATTGCAGTATAGCAAAATCTTCTTGGTCTGAAATTTCCTGCAATTCTTGTAATCGAATCTTATCTTCTTGAGGAATAGCCAAAACTTGTCCTTGATGACGTAAGACGCGGGAACAATATTTTGCTGCTAAATTTTGAATTTTTTGCTGCAATAGTTCTGATGATACATTGCCATACGTAAATGGATACAAAGCATCTTGCGTTGCAATAAAAGATTTACCAATTGCATAAGCTTGGCTTTGTGTATCTTCTAATAATTGTTGGTGTTCGATTTGAGCAAATCGTTGCGCACGTTCAACTTCTGCCAATGTCGGTCCATTTTTTGCAAGATCATCAATTTCTTGTTGTATTCTATCAACAATCATAGAGATATCAGCTTGCTGTTTTGGATTAAATTCAACAAAAAGCATTGCTTTATCAAACATATCATAAATCATCGCGCAAACACTGACCGCAACTTGTAATTCATCAACTAAAATTTTATAAAGCCGAGAACCTCTGCCGTTTGCTAAAATATAGGTCATTGATTCAAGTTCAAATTCATTTTGAGTGACAATGCCAGGCATAACAAAAGTTATAACACATGTAGACTGCTGAACGTCACGATATAATGTAAGATTTTTAGTTTTAATATCTTCATTAATATAAAATTGTTCATTATTCCAACCTTGACCTGCAGGAATATGACCAAACTCTTTTTCGATTTTTTCGTGAACAGATTTTGGATCAACATCTCCAACGATAACCATGCACGCATTATCTGGAGTATAATATTTTTTATAAAATTCCAACAATGTTGTACGATTAACAGACCATAAATCTTGTTTAAATCCGATGGTTGAATAATGATATGGGTGTGATTCAAAAATATTAGAAATTAAATCTTCACGCAAATGACGCACATAATTATCTTTACCCATTTTTAATTCTTGAATAACAGCTTTAACTTCTGAATTTAAATGATCTTGCTCAAACGTACAATTTTGCATGCAATCTGCCATGATCGGCAAAACTTTATCCCAATTTGCAACAGGAATATCAAATAAATAGCCTGTATAATCATACCAAGTAAAAGCATTGCACATACCAGACAATTTACTTGTCGTTAAATTAATATCAGATTCTGTCAGCGTATCAGTCCCTTTAAAAATCATGTGTTCAATAAAATGAGCAATACCGCGCTGACCACTTTTCTCGTGTTTAGAGCCAACTTTATACCATAATTGAATGGATACAACAGCTGCATCTTTCTTTGGACAAACGAGTAATGTTAATCCATTACTTAATTTTGTTTCTACAACTCTATGATTTTGCATATTTCCCCTTAATTTTTCTATCGAATAGTCACATGAATAAAGGTACTATCAAAAATTAATTCATACAACTCTTGCTTATCTGTGCATCTGTTCATGACTGCTTACATATTTATTAAAAAAAATTACAAACTCTTTATTTTTACAAAAAGAAAATGCTACAGTAATTACGAATAGAAAAAAACAAAAAAAAGGAGTAACGATGAAAATTATCAAAAAAATGTTATGTATGACCATGATAAGCTTTGCAATGAATTCAATTGATGCACGATCAAAAGAATCTATTACTATGAAAAATGAATATGGAGCACCTATTTATGTCAGTCTAGAATTTAGATCAAAAGTTGGCCTTCACATGCATAGTAGTGAGCGTCGTATATTAGAAAAAAATGAAACTATGACAGTAATAGCAAATAGTTTTGATGATACATTCTATAAAATTTATACAGCCCCTCTAGCTGCAGTCAATCCCGGAGCTCAGATAGGTATCATAGGTGTTAGTGCAGGTTATGGTGCCGCTCTATTTACTACATCAGCAGTTGCTGCTACAGGCGTAGGAGCTGCTGTCATGGCAGGAGGCATTGCCGCAGGCGCAGCTACTGCAGAAATATTAAAATCTTTAAATAATGCATCTCGAAAAGCGCATGGTAATAAGTTTTTTGTTATCAGTCATAACTCTAAACAATCAAAACTTGCAGGCACAAAGCAAATTGTCATCACAGGATATCCATCGCAAGCTGACTATGAAACAACAAAAAATACTCTAGAAGTACCGCAATCTAAAAAATCAAATTCTCAAGAAGAATCAACAAAAGAATCTCAATTAGCTCAACAATAAATGTTAAACGTTAATAAAAAAAGGAGTAACGATGAAAATTATCAAAAAAATAATGACTTATCTCGTCCTTGCCAGCTATTTTTATGCTATAGATGCAAAAAATAAACAACAAATCTTTTTGAATAATGAATATGGTGATGATGTATTAATAAAGGCAACTTGGCAATCAACAAGCTTTCCTTATTTTTTTAAAACAGAGCCTATTCAACTGCGTGAGCATGATAAACATTTAATGCTCAAAGCTCCTTATTCTTATTATAAGCTTGTTGGGTTAAGCGCTAGTCCACAAGACTCTCTTGATAGCAATATAGATTTAATAGATCATGAAATGCCTTACGAAATCCCATTAATTGCCAGCAATGAAGATGTTTTAGATGAAAAACACGTAGGTAATAATACCTATTTTATCGTCAAGGCATCGCATAAAAATTCTGATATTCCAGGGCAAAAGAAAATTTATATTCAAGGTTATACTTCTCAACAAAAATATGTTGCTCAAATAGCAAAAACAACCGAACAAGAAAAATTAGCTCAAGCTCAACAATATAATCAACAAAAAAAACTTGCTCAAACTCAACAAAAAATACAAGAAGAAAAAATGGTGCAAGCTCAGAAGCTACAAGAAGCTCAACAGAAAATACAAAATGAAAAACTTGCTCGAGCTCAACAAATCTGGCAAAAAAATCAAGAAATGCAGATGAAATCAGTAAAAAATACTGCTCTTGAATACGAATCCCAGGAGACTCCAGACAACACTGATTTATTATTACAATCTAATCATATAGATCTTTACTCTCTTGAATAAAAACTTTCTAGATAAGGTAATTTTTTACACTTTAGGTAGTATGCATCTGTACATACTACCTTTTTTTGCTCAAGCCAAATGCCGCGTTTCGTAATTAAATTGACTGCGGATAGTCGTGTTGTCTTCACTTCAAAGAAATTCAAATAGAAATAAATTAGATTTTTTGATATAATTATTTACGATATCATTGTATTAAACTTATTTTCATAATATTCATGTTATTACGCCAATTTAGAACTCAACATTTAAGCTACATTGTTGCTTCATTAATAGCTGGAATTACGTCTGTTGAGTATCTTATCCCAGGATTAATCCTATTGGTTATAACAACTGGAATGATTATATTTAATACTTCAAATAAGCTTAATATCTTAATTATAACATTCTGCTTTTTTTTTATTGGTTCAACGCGTTATCATCAATATCATGCTGCATACTTTGATCATGGTGAATGTTTGCATAAAAACTGTTCTATCATTGCCACTGTTCAGGAAATTTTGCCAAGATTTGAAAATAATGAACCAATATGCATTCTTTTACACATATCTCAAGTTTTTATAGGTCAAAAACAACATACTCTTCATAAAAAAATCTATTTATTTTTACCTTTTTATACCAAGCTGTGGGTAAAGCCGCATCAAATTATAGAAATTAAAAATATTATTTTAAAGCACCCTAACTCTGCTTCTTACCAAGAATACTTAATACGAGAAAATATTTGGGCGATTGCGCATCCAAAATCATTCACCTATACAACATGTAAAAAACCAAGCTTGTTTATGCAATACATACAAACCTTAAACTCCATGCCTTTGCATATAACTGATCATGCCATATCTCAATTAACACATAGTTTATATCTATCTATTTTTTGTGGAAAAAAAATTAAAAGTCCTACAACAACCAAATTAAAAGAACTTTTTTCATACTGGGGCCTATCTCATCATCTTGCACGCTCAGGACTTCACCTAGTTATTTTGATGAGCTTGCTCTTGTTTTTGCTATCTTGCATACCTTGCAGTTCTCTTCTTAAACAAAGAATATCAATTCTCTTATTGTTTTTTTACTACATAATGACTTATCCATCAGTAGCATTTATGCGAGCATTTTATATGTATCTAATCTACACGCTGTGCAAACAATTATACGTCCCTACTCATGCAATTCATATCTTACTCATTACGACACTGCTGACATTAATGCTCAATCCATGTCATCTTTTTTTTCTCGATTTTCAATTAAGTTTTAGCATAACATTACTTATTTTATGGTTTTCTCAAGTGACTAAAAATAGAAAAACTATTGCTTTGTAGTTCACTCTTTTTTTATTGTCAATTCAAAATTATTGATTCTCCATTAAAAAGGATTTGTTATGTACAAAACTCTTAAAAAACATGAATTTATCAATATTATAAGCTTAATGAGCTTGATATTGTCTTTTCATAATATCATAACAAATGATAGCGTTCTTATTTCAAAACAAGAGTATACCAGTCTTATGCACGAGCAAGACAATGATGAATTATATTGCACCATGGCAACTGAGGAAGAGCTGACTCAATTGCGCTCGATCAATCCTAAAAAGGCATACACTATCATCATGTACATCGCTGCAGATAATGATTTACATCCCTTTGCTTGGAAAAATATTAAACAAATGGAAGCAATAGGCTCAAACGATAACGTCAATATCATCGTACAACTCAACACCCCTGGATATCTTAACCCAACAAAACGATATATTATCAAAAAAGGCAAAAGGTTATTAATTCCAGCAGATGGAATCAACCCTACTCAAAAATTAAATAGCGGCGACCCTCAAACATTGATTGATTGTGCTGCCTGGGCAATGCATTACTATCCTGCAGACAATTTAGTGATTAATTTGTGGGACCATGGATCTGGCGTATACGACCCAATTTCTGCACGGATTGTCAATTCATATGATCTTTTTAAATTTAATCAAGAAACTCAAGAACTTGAGCTTGATCGTACCATTGGTTACACGCAACGCATGGATGAATTCGCTCAATTAAGCCATGAAGACAAAGAAGACCACAGACAAAATAGCCGTGGTATTTGCTTTGATGAAACTTTTAAAAGCTACATGAACAATCAAGATTTAAAGTATGCTTTAAGTGAAATTCAAAATACCGTTTTAGGAGGAAAAAAAATTAGCATACTCTGGTTTGATGCATGTTTAATGGCAATGCTCGAAATTGCAAATTTAGCAAAAGATCACGTTGATTATCTGGTAGGTTCAGAAGAAGTAGAATTTGCATCAGGATCAAATTATGAATTAGTTTTAAGTGCGCTCATTGACCAAGCTATTTCACCACAAGATTTTGCATGTCACATTGTCGATAGTTACGAAAAAGCATATCAATTTATTACGCGAGACTTTACTCAATCAGCTATGGATTTATCGAGCATTGATGCTGTTGAGGCAAATGTTCATGCCGTGGCAACTCAAATTTTAATAGCACTACAAGAACAAAAGGGCAATTGCGTAACCAAACTCCTACAGCAATGCAAAGCTCGCCCTATGTGCACATGCTTCGAAGAACGCTCATATATCGATTTACGTCATTTTTACATGAATCTGCAAGCAAATTTACAAAATATAAGCCTTACCAATTCTACAAGAGAAGGTATGGTAAAATTTACATTACTGCGACTCCTTGATCAAGGCATTAACCTCATTAATTCAGCTGTTATTGATAATAAAGTTGGCAGCAATCTACCAAAAGCTGGTGGTATTGCTATTTATTTCCCAGAACGAGGGATGTTTCAATCATATCCAAAATGTGAATTTGCAAAAAGTAATAATTGGAGCGCCATGATCGCTCAATATTTACTGCGCAGAAAACTTTAATAAACCAAAGAAGACTAAAAAAAGTATAAGGGCTATCTTAAAAAATAAGCCCTTATACTTTTTACCAAAATGCCTAGATTTCAACAATAAGATCATATTTTTCACGAAACAATCAAAAACTTGTAATATTTGCCAATGCGACCAAAAATCAAAAAAACATAGAAGCTCAAACACTTTTACAAAACAGCAATTCTATTTGAATAATTAAAATTATCAAAATGAAAACACATTTTAGTGGGCATTGTCAGATTGTAATAAAATGTGGATAAGTGGTGGATAAGTGGTGGATAAGTGGTGGATAACTTTCGACCCTATGTGCAATAATAGCTCTGAATCAATATAATGAGTAGCTTACCTCTGAAAACCTCGACCCAGAGCCTGTTTCCAGAGGTGAAAAAAACTTATCCACATAGTTATCCACCACTTATCCACCACTTATCCACATAAGTTTAAATTTTCAAAACATTGATCTGGAGAATGTTTTCGAATATTTTTTTTGAGTTATCCACCAAAAAAGTGTTCATCTATTATTACTATTATTTTTTATATATATAATATAAGAATTATGAAGTTGAAGGAAAAACCTAAAAAGAATGTGAAATTTTCTTTTTTTGATTTTTTCTGCTATCTTATAAATATATTCATTATTATATTATTAATTGTTGTAAGAAATATTTAAACTATGTTACATAACGTAATATCAGAACTTGTTGATGAAAAAGGTTTAAAAAAATCTGATCTCAATGAGATTATCAAAGAAGGCATCTTAGCTGCATATTTAAAAAAATATCCAGAAGCTATTTTGCGTATAGAATTTGACAGATCTGGAGCTGTTACAGTTGAATCAGAAAAAAAAGTTGTCAATGAGTCCGATAACGAATTAACTCAAATCAGTATTCGTAAAGCTCGCTTTATAAAAAAAGGCGTGCAGTTAGATGAAACCATGTGGATTCCATTTGATGGAACTATTGGTCGAGTTGAAATTTTAAAAGCAAAACAAGTGATAGCCTCAAGAATTCGTGACGTTGAAGCTCTTAATGTTTATAACGAATTTATTGATAAAAAAGGCTCTATTGTGCATGGCACAGTTCATAAATGTGAAAATAGTGGCACGACAGTTATGCTACGTGACACTCTTGCTTTTTTACCAAGATCTTTATCTATTCCAGAAGAAAGACATGTTGCTGGACGTCCAATTAAAGCCTTGTTGAAAGATGTTTATGCTGAATATAGAGCTGGCGGACAACTTATTTTAGACCGTTCTTCAGGTGATTTTTTAATTAAATTACTTGAATTAGAAATTCCAGAAATTTATGACAAGCTTATTGAAATCAAAGGCGTTGCTCGTCAAGCTGGTTATAAATCAAAAATTATTGTAGCTTCAAATGATGCTAATATTGATCCGGTTGGAACATGTGTTGGTGTCGGCGGCGGTCGCATTAAGCCAATTTTAAAAGAATTGTGTACAGAAAAAATAGATGTTATTTCTTGGGTTAATTCAAAAGAAGAGCTTGTTAAAAATGCCCTTCGCCCAGCAGAAGTGAATAAAGTTGAAATTATTGACGGTCAAGCAAATGTTTGGTTGAGTGAAGATCAAAGAGCTTTTGCTATTGGTAAGATGGGGCAAAATATAGGTCTTGCAGCGCAATTGCTTGATGTTAACATTAATTTAATTTCATCTGGAAATTCAGAAAAATCAAGTGCTTTTGAGCACTCTGAGCAAGACGTTAATTATGACGTCGAAAATAATGACAATAACTAAGTACAAGTAGGGTTGTGAATGCATATATACGAGTTTGCTAAAAAGTTTGATGTCGCTATAAAAGACATCGTTGAACTCCTTAAAGAGCGTGGCGTTCGTCGAGCTGATGCAGAGTTCTCGCTATCAGAATCACATATTTCTTTTTTAAAGAAGCGCTTGCATTTAGGTGTTGTTAAAGAAGTTGTTGCGACAACGCGCGTTGATGTAGATATTGTTGATAAAGAAACATCTCTTGGTGATTTGGCTACTCAATTAGGTAGACCGGCAAGCGAAATTATAGTTTTTTTATTAAAACGTGGCATTGTTGCAAATATTAACAAGTTATTATCAAAAGATATGGTTTCTCTTGTTGCTCAAGAATACGGTGCAACAATTGTTGAGACTGCTAAAGACACAACAAATAAAAGTGGTGTTGTTAAGCAATCTTTAGAACGTGAACAAGTTGAACAAGAAAAGCGCGATCCAGTCGTTGTTATTGTTGGGCACGTTGATCATGGAAAAACTACATTGCTCGACTATATTCGTAAAGCAAAGGTTGCTTTAGGTGAAGCTGGAGGCATTACGCAGCATCTTGGAGCTTATAGCGTTGCGACAAAAAATGGCAACGTTGTGTTCCTTGATACTCCGGGTCACGAAGCTTTTTCGGTCATGCGTGAACGTGGTGTGAGTGTTGCTGATGTGGTTGTTCTTGTTGTTGCGGCTGATGATGGTGTAAAGCCTCAAACAATTGAAAGTATTAAAGCTGCTCAGTCATTGCAAGCTTCAATCGTTGTTGCGATTAATAAAATTGATAAAGTTGATCAATCTCGCATTGATGTTGTAAAAAGAGATTTGTCTCAGTACGGATTGTTATCTGACGAATGGGGCGGACAAACTCCTTATGCGTTGATTTCTGCTAAAACAGGTGCTGGAGTTGATGATTTATTGGATTTATTAGCTTTACAAGCTGATATGCTTGATTTAGTTACTAATTCAAAAGTTGCCGCACGAGGTTACATTTTAGAATCACAAGTTAAAAAAGGCCGCGGTGCTGTTGCCTCATTGCTCTTGCATTGTGGTACATTAAGTGTGGGCGATTATTTCATTTGTGGAAATGTTGACGGAAAGATTAATTCTATCGTTGATGGTGCTGGCAATGTATTAAAATCTGTCGGACCTTCTCATCCGGTTTTGGTTTCTGGTTTTTCAGATTTACCAAAAGCTGGTGATTTGTTACATATTGCGACTCAAAAAGATATTAAAGTTCATCAGCAAGAAGTGTTAAGAGCTGCTGAAAATAAACAAATGTATGATGCATCTCAGCAGGCTTTAAATGTTATTGTTAAAGTTGGATCATTTTCATCTAAAGATGCAGTTATTTCATCTTTGCAAGCTATCCCGAGCTATAGATCATTGCCTATTCGTGTTATATCATCTGGTGTTGGCGATATTACCGTTAGTGACATTGAATTTGCAGAACAAGCTAAAGCGACGATTTATGGCCTTGATGTTAAATTAGAGCGTAATGCAGCTATTTTAAAAAGCGAAGTGCCAGTTAAGATTTATAATATTATTTATAAATTGATTGATGATGCTCGCCAAGCTGTCCTTAAAACAAGACAACCTGAGTACATTGAAACTCAAGTCGGTAAAGCAACAGTAAAAGCAGTATTTAGAGTTAATTCATCTATTATTGCTGGTGCTGGCGTTACTGATGGCGCTATGAAAAAAGGTTTGTTGGTTGCGATTTATAGAAATAGTAAAAAAATTGGCGAAGGCGTTGTTAAAAGTCTTCAAAAAGAAAAACGTGCTGTTGATATTGCGCCACAAGGATTTGATTGTGCGTTTCGTGTAGAATCGTTTGAATCTTGGAAAGTTGGCGATGAAGTTGTTTGCTTTAGTCGCGAAGAAAAGCCTTTTTAAGTGACGTTGCGCAAAGTTGCAATTTGTTGCATACATTAATATATGCTCATTAAAAGCCCCTTCTAGTAAGGGGCTTTGTTGTTGTTGCTTTTTTTGTTGTCAAAAGAATTTTGTACATTTGTATGATAATTATTTAATTTTAATTTCAGATCTCTGGCTATAAAATATTTGAAAAGATATTAAAGGTAGTATGGTTTGAGAACTGCTTATTAACAAGATGGGACTTATGGCTTTTAAGCTGCAAGTCCCATCTTGTTTTATATGACTTTTGTATGTGTGCGAAAATTTTTAATATGAGTTATGCAAGTAAAGAGAGCAGTGTTTGTAGGTTTCTTTGGTGATCTTTTATTTCATTTTCTGTAACAGGCGTTTCTAAAATTTTTGGTATATCAATAAATCGTGGATCGTTCATAATGAAGGTAAATCCTTGCAGTCCAATAGTGCCTTTACCAATATCTTCGTGGCGATCAACATGAGAGCCTCGTTCTTTTTTAGAATCATTGATATGAAACATTTTAAGATAATGTAATCCAATAATCTGATCAAAATGTTGAAATGTTTCTTCATAAGAATTTTTTGTTGATATATCATATCCTGCAACAAATGCATGACATGTATCAAAACATACTCCAATTCTTTTTTTATTTTCAACTTGATCAATCATAGAAGCAATTTCTTCAAATATACTGCCGATACTTTTGCCTTGTCCGGCCATTGTTTCTATTAAGACTGTCGTTGAGCAATCAGATGTTGCTTGTAACGCTTGGTTAATATATTGACCAGTTCGTTTGATAGTTTCTTTTTTATTTGATAGTTCTGCTGTGCCAGGATGCAAAACAAGATAAGGAATCCCTAATTTTTGACAGCGCTTTATTTCGTCAATAAGTGCGATATATGATTTTTCTTGCACTTCTGGAGTTATAGATCCTAGGTTAATTAAATATGATGCGTGAGCAACGATTAAAGATATATTCGAATTCTTTTTTTGCTCTGTAAGCGCCTGAATATCATCATCAATTATGGCTTTTGCTTTCCATTGACGATTACTTTTTGTAAAAATTTGTATTGCTGTGCAACCAATTTCTATGCCTTCATCAATTGCTTTAAAAAAACCTCCCGATATAGAAACGTGACAGCCAATAAGAATATTGTCTTTTTTTATCATAAAAAACCTAATTTTAAGATGAATATAAAGTAAGCATCGATCATCATAGCCCGTTTCATAAATTTGACAAATTTCCATATATTATAGAAACTTAAAATACAAGACTTTTCTTATAATTGACAAAAATTCCCTTTATATTCAGGATTTTCATGAAATTTTTTCATACAAAAAAGCTGCTATCGGCTTTATTGCTATCTGCGTCATTATGTTTATTTGCTCAGCAAGCTGAGCAATCAGTGTACATTGCATCTCAAGATCAAGTGAGTGCTGATAAAAATAAAAAAAATATGACTGCAAAAAAGAATCAAAGCAAGCCTTACAAGCAAAATAAAAATAAAAAAAATGCTGACACTGACAAACAGTTTAAAAATAAAGCTGCGTCATCTGACCAAGAATCTGTAAAATCAACAAAGCAAGACATTAAAACTATTACAGTTCAGGCTGCAGAAAAAAATCCTATGAAGTCTATTGCTCCAGCGCAAGGGTCTAATCAAGCTATTAAAGCAACTGGAAAGATAGTTAAAGAGGTCTACGCTAATCGCAATATGATTTTTTTGAATAATGCAAATCCATATGATCGTGCATTTAGGTATCGTACTACAGCTGATGGAATTTTGGTTACAACCTACGGGGATAATAAAAAAAATCCAATGCTTGATGCTAAAATAGCTGTGCGATTTCGTTATGATGGTGGTACTGATGCATTAGTTCGTACATCTCCAACTCCAGTGACACTTGCAGGAGCTCCTCTTGTAATTCCTGGCTCAAGTATTCAAAAATCAACATTGTGGTTACGTGAATTATTTATGAAAATTTCTCTTGATCAAAATCAAGATGAATCATTGTATTACTTAAAATTTGGTAGTTTTCCTTATGAACTTGGTCGTGGTATTGCGTTGGGTTCTGCTTACAATTCTGGTGGATTTTTGGGACTTGATCCGCGATTCTCAATTGATCAATTTGCTCCAGGTGGGTTGTTGCATGCGGATATTGTAAAAGGTACATTATCAGGAGATTTATATTATGCAATGCTATCAAATCCAAATTCATCATTTAAAGAAAATACAGAAGTGATTCGGTTGAATGAATTAACTGAATATTCTTCAAATGGTTATCGTGGGTTGAATCGTCAGGTTTGGGTAACCTCAGGAGCATTGCATTGGAAAGCTATTAATCTTAAAGATTTAAAATTAAATGTTGATCCTTATGCTTATATGTTTGTATCACCAGATCAAAATTTAGAATTTCCTGCAGATTCCGATAGTCAGTTGTATGCTATTGGTACAGCATTAGAAATGAAAAATGGCAGATTTGAATGGGGTTTTGACACAGCGTTTCAAGGTGGACAAACTCGTGTGAAAGCATGGGATAGAAATTATACCAAATTAGTCAATAATGATGGGACAGTTTCTGTTCAGTATACAAAAATTTATACTGACCCTGCATTTACTACATTTGCTATTGCAACTAATGATAATAAAGCAGCAATTGCAGCAGCTCCAAAAGGATTTGATCAAAATGGATTGGAAATTGGAACAAGCGGCTTGTATAATGGGCCAGATCGATTCCGTCCTGCTCAAAAATTCTTCTATCATGGTTATTTCTTTGTGACTGATGCTTCATATGAATTAATTGCAAAACAATTAAAAATTTGTGCAGATACAGGTTTTGTTTCTGGTCATTTAGATAATTTTAATGATATTAATTCATTTACCCAAGCTCAAATGGAGCATCAAAATTTTAACGGCTTTATTCCTTTACAATCTGTTTATTCAGGTAAAAGAATTCAGCATCTTGTCATGCTTAATACAGGCGTTCCTCGATTTACTGTACAAGATCCAACCGTTCCATTAAGCCAACAACATGTTGCATCAAGAATTACAGGAGTTGCAACTTTAACTGACAAATTTACAAATCTTGCGTACACTGGTCTTGGTTTAGAATGTACACCTGCTAAATTTGCTGATCAAAAGGCAACGATCAAGCCTGTAGCCTTATATTATTGGATGGCTCAAGCTCCAACATTAGCAGATGGAACTATAGCATCACATGCTTTAGGTACTGCCTTAAGTCTTGAGTTTATGGCGACGATTAAAGAATGTTTGGATATGGGTGGTTATGCTGGTTGGATGATACCAGGCAAACAGTATCAACAATTTGCGGGCACTCAATTAAAAGATGGTAAGCTTGGCAGTGACGTTGCGTATGTTTTAAACTTTACAATGACATATAAATTTTAAATAAAAAGTGAGTTTTTATGATGAACATGAAGCGAACTACTTATTGTGGATTGATAACACAAGAATACTTGCATCAAGAAATATCATTAACCGGTTGGGTTAATAAACGCAGAGATCATGGCGGATTAATATTTGTTGATTTGCGTGACCGACAAGGTATTATGCAAATTGTTTTTAATCCAGATTTTAATGTTGACGCACATTTACAGGCGCAAGTTTTACGTAATGAATATGTCATTTGTGTGCAAGGAAAAGTTGTTGCGCGCGATGAAAATCTTATTAATCCAAATCTTGCAACAGGTAAATTTGAATTACAAGTAACGCATTTAACAATTTTAAATAAAGCAAAAACATTGCCATTCTCTCTTGAAGAGGGTGAATCTGTTGATGAAGAAACTCGTTTGAAGTATCGTTATTTAGATCTTCGTCGTCCAGAAATGTTTAAAAAGTTTCAATTGCGTCATGATATTATTTTTGCTATGCGCGAATATTTTCATGCACAAGGGTTTATTGATGTTGAAACTCCAATTTTAACAAAAAATACTATGGAAGGGGCACGCGAATTTGTCGTTCCTTCACGTATTCATGAACAAAGTTTTTATTCATTACCTCAGTCTCCACAAATGTATAAACAACTTTTGATGGCTGCAGGTTTTGATAAATATATGCAAATTGCTCGTTGTTTTAGAGATGAAGATTTGCGTGCAGATCGTCAACCTGAATTTACACAACTTGATCTTGAAATGTCGTTTATTAACGAAGAAGATATTATTGCGGTTATTGATGGCTTTTTTGAATTTTTATTAAAAAAAGTTATGAATATTCAGGTACAAATTCCTTTTAAAAGAATTACGTATGATTATGCATTCTCTAACTTTGGATCTGACAAACCAGATTTGCGTTTTGATTTAAAAATTCAAGATTTTTCTTCTTTGTTTGCAAACACAGAATTGAAATTTTTAAAATCAGTTTTATCTCAGGGTGGTAAAGTTGGTGGATTACATGTTTCTGGTAAAGCATATTCTCGTTCAGAACTTTTAAAATGGGTTGATGAAGCGGTAAAATTTGGCGCTAAAGGCTTGTTGTGGATTCGTTTTAACGAAGAATGTAAACATGAATCTCCAGTTGCAAACTTTTTGCCAGAAAATTTCTTTGATCTTGTAAAAGCATCTTTATGCCCAAATCTTAAAGCTGGTGATACAATTTTCTTAATTGCCGGTGAGTACGAAGAAGCATGGACATTGCTAGGTCGTTTGCGTTTAGAAGTAGCGCAAGATTTAAATATTATTCCACATGATGAATTAAACTTCTCTTGGGTGACAGATTTTCCAATGTTTGAATATAACAAAGATGATAAACGTTGGTATTCAAAGCATCATCCGTTTACATCACCACAGGCTGGCTGGGAAAATTTAGAACAAAAAGATATTAAAGCTCGTGCATATGATTTAGTTTTAAATGGCATTGAACTTGGCGGCGGATCGATTCGTATTCATGATTCAATCATTCAAAAGAAAATTTTTAATATGATTGGTATGTCTGATCAAGCAGCACAAAGTTATTTTGATTTCTTGTTAGAAGCTCAAGAAATGGGATATCCACCAGAAGGCGGCATAGCTTTTGGGGTTGATCGTCTTGCGATGTTATTGACTGGATCAAAATCTATACGTGATGTTATTGCATTTCCAAAAACTCAACGTGCATCTGATCCAATGATGAAATCACCATCACAAGTTGAAGAGCAAAAACTTGAGCTTTATGGTTTAAAATTTCTTCCAAAAAAAACTAAATAAATATAAGCGATAGTCTATAAAATAAAAAGCGACTTTGCTAGCCAGAGTCGCTTTTTTGTCAGTTAAAAAAATAATAAACAATAATGATAAAATATATAAACTTTTTACGTTACATGAAAGATGTTGTATGATGAAAAAAATAACATTACAGCTTGCAATAGGGCTTGTTGTTTTAGGACAAAATTTAAATGCAGAAGTTGAAGCTTTGCAATTACGACAAACAACTTCAAATGTTGTTGCAAAACAACAAAATAATACAATGCTATCTGGTGTTAATAATGCTTTACGTCAGCAAACAGCATTTGAATTATCTTTAGCAGGAGCGCTTACTGCTGGAATTGCAACTGCTGAAATATGTCAAAGAATTGTAACATATTCTAAGATTGTTAGTACTGAGACTGGCGATATTGTTGGAGAGAATGTTTTTGCTTGTACGGTATTGCCAACCCTTCTTACAGGATTCAACGGTAGTAATCATTATTTAAAAAAAGCACAAGATTCTGTACTTTTTTCTTCACCTGTTGTTCAAACTGTAACATACGGGGCAGCTTCTGTCGGGTTATTTGTTTTAGATGGAATTGCACTAAACTTTCTGACTAATCTTAGTCTCGAGGATAATGATAACAAACCAGCGGATATTTCAGCTTTAATTAAGCTAGGGGCTGCTGTAACCATTGTTAATGGAGCGCTTGGAGCAGTTGGTTTGTATGGCAATTGTAAATAAAATTATTTAGTGTGCGGGTGTATGGGTTTGATGTACAAGCCCTACATGATAACCGAGTATGATAACTGCTGTGCATGCCATGCAAGTTGATAGGCAAATTGCTGTTTTAAAAAGGTTTTCGCATGTTGAATTTTCTAAAGTTTGTGAATCATGACTTATTGTTCTTCTTAGTTGAGAAGGTTGTATTTTGCGTTTGATTAAGCATACTTGTGGATTGTAATCAGTATCTCGATTTTTTGTATGTGCATGAAAAGTGATAAAGTTATTTTCAGGTTGTTGGTGTTTTAGAACAGGATGGTCGAAAGCTGCTATCGATAGTGAGCATATAAAAAAAATATGTAAAATAAAGATATGCATTATGTTGCCAGTATAAATATTATTATAAATTTGTTGAAGTTTCATTGTAGTTTTGTCGATTGTAATTAATTGGTCTATCATGTATTCTCATTATGAGTTTAATGGGAGTTATAAAAACTATCAATAATCATAATTTTAATTTATTTACTATGATGCAGGCGTGCTATGATGAAACGTTCTTTTTATATACATTTTATAGTTATAATAAGTCTATTGCATGTCAAAAACTTGTCATGCGGTGATATTTATGTTCAGCCTGGAGCAAATTTAACGATTAATAATCATGCTCCAAGTGGTAGTGTTGTCGAAGTGACAACCAACGTAGCAACCGACCAAAAAACCGACCAAAAAACCGACCAAAAAACCGACCAAGATCAAGGCGGGCAAAATCAAACTGCTTGTGCTCATGCACAATCTGATGCAACTGCGACGAATTTAAATCTGGCTGAAGTATTATCTGATATGAAATCTCATTGTGTAT
>CANCGK010000003.1 GCA_947377595.1 bacterium
TAGCATTATCTGGTTTTGTTGATACAGCGTAACTAATATCAGTAAATTCAAATAAGCTTAAAAGTTGATCAATGATTTTGACAATGTTGATCACTTCATTTTCTAATTGTTCTGGCATGCAAAAAATATGAGAATCATCTTGCGTAAATGCACGTACGCGAAATAGTCCATGTAAAACGCCAGAAAGTTCATGACGGTGCACGTGTCCAAACTCAGCAAGCTTTAATGGTAATTCTCGAAATGATCGTGGCTTTTCATTGTAGAGCATGAGTGCGCCAGGGCAGTTCATTGGTTTGAGGGCAAAATCACGTTCATCAATGTTGCAAAAATACATATTTTGTTTGTAGTGAGCTGCATGTCCTGATTGTTCCCATAATTGCGAATCAAGCATTGCAGGGGTTGAAACTTCTTGGTAGTTGTTTTTTGCCCAAATTTTTCTCATGACTGCTTGCAGACCATTGATAATCTGTTTACCTTTTGGATGAAAAAAAGGAAATCCAGGGCCTTGTTCGTGAAATGAAAATAGATCCATTTCTTTACCAATTTTACGATGATCGTACAATGCAGCTTGTTCTTGTTTTTGTAAAAACATGCGTAAATCTTTTGATGTTGCAAAAGCAATACCGCTGATACGTTGTAATGGTGTGCCAGATCGATCTGCTCTCCAGTATGAACCAGAAATTGTAGTTAATTGAAAATGTTTAAGTAAACCAGTTGCTGCAACGTGTCCACCTCTACAAAGATCATAAAAATCACCTTGGCGAGAGAATCCTACGGTATCGCCTTCAATGCCATCAATCAATTCAAGTTTAAAAGGATTGTTTTTATAAATTTGACGTGCTTGTTCTTTGGATATTTCTTCGTGCGTGATCGGCATGTTTAATGCTGCAAGCTCTTGCATGCGTGCAGAAATAAGCTCTAAATCAGATTCTTTAAAATTCGTCTCTGGTTGAAAATCATAAAAAAATCCATGAGCTGTTGAAGGCCCGATGGTTAATTTTGTAGCGGGAAAAAGTTGCACAACGGCCTGTGCAAGTAAGTGAGCTGTCGAGTGTCGTAAGATTGCTAAATCTTTATCCTGTTCCATACGTGAATCCTTACTATGTTTTGTAGTTGCCAAAGCTTAAGTGTTGACTTTACAAGCTTTATAATCCTATTGTTGTAGGATAAATCTAAATAACGAAAAAAACAAATTTATCGCTATCAAAAATATGGTATCACGAAAAATAACAACTCAGCTATAGTTTTTTGCCCTACATTTTCTACGAAAATTTTTGAGAAATTAAGAAGCCGGTGGGCCTCATGCACTTATAAAAAGCGTTTAATGGCCGCTGCCACACAGATTTCCGGAGATGAGCATAGCGACATCGTAGGCTTTTATCTTAAATTTTAATAGTGCTGATTAGTTACCACGAAGAATTGATATTTTTGCTGTGTAAATTTACGTAGTTGCGCTTTTATAAAAATTCAGACTGCGATATAATTGTAAAGTGTTTTTATATGTTATTATTCATAAAGGATTCTTTTTCTATGAACATTTTTTTAGGTAGATCGTTGTGTGTGGTCATGATAACTATGTCATTCAGTTATGCTGCAATAGAAAAAAAGCGACGTGAGTCATCACCTTGTCAGGTTGTCGATCGCTCAGTTGTTACACCAAGCCCAACGTTAGAAAAATTGGCAGCTGATCATGATAAAAAAGTTGCTACAAAATTAGAAATTGCAGAAAAGGCTTTGTATTTTGCTATTAAAAGTGGTTGTAGTGCCGATATGATTGATTCTTTGATGAAAAATATTGAAAAGCAAACATCTGATCATGTTATTCTTGATCAGATAAAAAAAGATGCAAAAGAGCTGTATCAAAAACAATCGCCAGCATTTCTTGCGTTGCAAGCTGCAAGCAAGCGCAGTTCATTTTCGGGTGAGGGAAGAGCTTTTTTTTGCAAAGAACTTGATAAAATCAAAAAGGCTCCGTTCGCTCAATTACCTGAACTTGTTGATGAAATTGGAGAAAATATTGAACATTGGAATAAAAAATCACGTCGATAATTTGCAAGTTTTTTTATTTTATATTCTCTTTGTCGTATCAGACTTTATGGGTTTTTGTCTTATTTTAAACATATTTGCCTTATTTAATTTCTTTTGGTATTATTTTTAACCTGTAATATCTTCAATTTTTTGATAAGGTTTGTATGAATAAAAATATAGTTTTAAGTTTGATATTGTTGCAATCATTGAGCATGATGGGTTGTTTTGATCATAAAGGTCAAGTTTTGAGAATAAGCACAGCAACACCTTTGTCCGTAGCAGGGATTGTAAGTCCTATGCCTGAAGGTGAAAGGTTAATCACTACACCAAGATCAAATAAGGCTCAAGTCAGATCTGACAGTCCATTGATGAAAGAGCAACCAAGAGCTTTATCTGGTTTGGGTCTAGCGTTAAATGATCATTTAGCCGACATGAACGCACGCAAAAAATATTTAAAATTTGATAAAAATTTTGAGCAAGAATTAAAGGATTATTTAGCCGTCATGAAGCAACGCAAAGAATCTGTAGAATATGCTAAATTTTGTTTAGTAGATATGAAAACTTCTGTTTACGATAATCCGAAGTTAATTCGCTATATTACAAGCCATAATGATAAGAGATTAATTCCTACAGTAAGAGCGGTGTTTGTAAATCATCCAGCAGTAGATACAGAATTTGTAAGAGCTATCAGTCAAGCAGATAAAAGTATGCGTGCAAAGTCTGCTCTTATATCTCAATTAAAAGATACACTTACTTCTCGATAATATAATTTTTTTATTATTTTTAAAATAGATGGATGTTAAAGTCCATCTATTTTTTTTGTATCAAAGTATTGGTTTATGATTTATATTGATTCATACTGTTTTTTGCAGTATTTTTTGTGCTATTGTCATACATTTTAAAACTATTTTATGCATATCAAGATAGTGCATAATTTTATATATTTTATAAAGAGATTTTATACGAGGTTATATTTATGATCGATAAAAAATTTTATGTGTTAGATACGAATGTTTTGGTCGAAGATCCGGAGTCGATCTTTGGATTTAAAGAAGCATTTTTAGGTATTCCCATTACCGTGCTCGAAGAGCTTGATCGTATTAAGGTCGAAAATAGTGGTCGTGGTGCAAGTGCTCGTTTAATTACTCGCCATTTAGATCAGCTAGCATCACAAGGTAGTTTGGCTGATGGTGTTGAGCTGGATAATGGTTCGGTGATTAAAATTTTATTTGAAGGCAGCATGGCGCATGCAGGGCAATTGGGCTTTGGTATTGCAGATAATAAAATTTTAATGAATGTTGCTTATTTGCAAGAGCAGGGACATCAGGTTGTTTTTGTGACTAAAGATATTAATGCTCGAGTCAAAGCAAGCGCGCTTGGTATTGCATCGCAAGATTATTTAAGTGGTTTGGTGCATGTTGATAATTATTACAAAGGTTGGCAAGAACATGCGATCTCGAGTAATGATTTAAGGCAGCAAAACCCTGATATTTTACAAGATCTAGTTTCTTCAAGCCTTATTGAGATGAATGAGTTTGTTGTGCTTTCAAGCGCAAATAATCCACATAATCAAAGGTTGTATCGTTATCGAGGTGCAGGAAATTACAAATTAGTCGAATCTCCGTTGGTAAATTGGCCGATTTCTCCGCGCAATGTGCATCAATTAATGACCTTAGATCTTTTGTTTGATAACGATATTAAAATGGTATCGTTAACTGGTCCTGCAGGAACTGGTAAAACCTTTTTAGCTGTTTTAGCAGGGTTACATCAAGTGTTAGAGACCGAAGAGTTTTTAAAAATGATGATTGCTCGTTCTGTGGTTCCATTAGGTCATGACATAGGCTTTTTGCCAGGTGACATGCAAGAAAAATTACATGGTTGGATGCAGCCAATTTATGATAACGTTGATTTAATTACGCATATGATTGCAGATCGTCGACGCAATGAGCCTGCTTATAATCAACAGCAAGGGTATGAACGTAATTGGAACGAAGAAGATTCAGCTCGATTTAAAGGTCATCATGGCAGAAGATCTGGGCGAGGTCGTCATGGTTCTGGCAATCGTGGTGGTTCGTATCACGAATTTAAAGAAAAAGAATTCCGTTCACTTGATGAATTGATTCAAAAGCGCAAAATGAGCCTTGAAGCAATCACGTACATGCGTGGTCGTTCTATCCCTAATCAATTTATTTTGATTGATGAAGTACAGAATTTAACAACGCACGAAGTAAAAACTTTATTAAGCCGCGTTGGCGAAGGTAGTAAAATTATTCTTGCAGGTGACCCGTATCAAATCGATGTTCCTTATTTAGATTTTTCTACCAACGGTCTTGTCGTAGCAGGAGATCGCTTTAGAGGTCAATCATTGTTCGGAACGGTCTTTATGCCAAAATCTGAACGTAGCGAATTGAGTCGACTGGTACAAGAATTGTTATAATCGTATTGTGAGTTATTAAAAAATATATAGACCGACTTGTCGTTTCAAGTCGGTCTATATTTGCTTAAAAATTGCGTAAAGGATGGCACTTAATTAATCGGTGTATGATTGCATAGCATGCACGATGTATCGGTAATTTTTGTTTGTCTGAAAAATCTTTTAATAGAATATCAATGTTTTGTATAATTACTGGCATATAGATATTTTCCACAGTAAAATATAACAAATTTGTTATATTTTACTGTGTATTGTATACTTGAAATTGAGGATTTGTTATGAAGTGGACAGTAGAATTTTATAGCATTAAAATCGAAAATGAAATTATTAAGTGGCCTAAGCATTTGCAAGCTAAATTTTTAAAAATAGTTGAATTAATAGAAATAGTAGGACCTTGTGATATAGGTATGCCGCATATTAAGTCATTAAAGCAGGGTTTGTTCGAAATAAGAGCAAAAAGTGATGAAGGTATTGGACGAGCGATGTTTTGCGTTCAATCCGGAAGACTTATTATTATTTTGAGTAGTTTTATAAAAAAAACACAAAAAACTCCTGACAGTGAAATTGAAATAGCAAGAAAACGTATGAAGGAGGTAAAGAATTATGAATAAAAGAACATCATTTGAAAGTTTTAAAAAAAAGGCATTAAAGGATCAGGAGGTTCAAGTAGCGTATGATTTATTATCAACAGAATTTATGTTGCTTGAAAAATTTATTAAAGCTAGAAAAAAAGCAAAAATATCACAGCTAGAACTTGCAGATAAATTAAATCTTCAACAGCCATCTATTGCTCGCCTAGAAAAAGGTGGTTATGCCACAACGTCGGTGACTAAATTAGCAAAAATCGCAGACACTTTGGGATATTCTATAAAAATTTCATTATTGCCTAAAAAATAATATCATCTAAAAATTGCGTAAAGGATGGCACTTAATTAATCGGTGTACGATTGCATAGCATGCATGATGCACCGGTTGATGCTCAAGTTGAAAAAGGGCGTATTGTGTGCAGCCAAGCGTCTCGATGCCAGATTTAACCATAGGGCACATGTTCATAGGTCCGAGCATGGGTCTGATAAGATAGATAAGAGCGATTAAGTTCAATGATGCTATTTTATTACAAGTTTGCACGAATATCTGACCGCACCAGATCAATCCTTGAAGTATCATGATTGCATTGGTAGCGAGGAATTTTGGGGCGAACTTTGTGATTGTGTGTGCATTGCTGTTATGAGTATTGTCTTGAACTGTTCAAATGATAAATCTTTTGCAGGAGCTCTAAAAATAATCACACAATGTTGAGGAAGTTTGAAGAGTTGCTCTTCATAAAAAATAGCACGGCCGCGACGACGTAAAAGATTACGCTCTGGAGCGTTACCTACTTTGCGCGAGGTGATGAGTAGGATTCTACTCGAAGGTAAAAGACAAGGAGCTGTTAGAATAACAAACTCCTTGCTTTTAAAAACTGCTTTACCGGTAGAAAATAGAAGATCTATTTCCTTTTTAGTAAACCGAGAGATATTTTTCGCAATATCTTTCATCGCAAGAATTATTCACTTACAGAAAGACGTTTTCTGCCAGATGCTCTTCTGCGGTTAATGATTGCTCTACCTTGTTTTGTAGACATTCTTTTGCGGAAACCGTGTTTACGATTTCTTTTTAAATTACTTTTTTTAAAAAAGGTGACTGACATAAATTACCTATTATCCTAGAGAAAATACAAATTAATTTACTCTTAAGTTTAAAGGTTTTATCTATTTTTGCAATAAAAAGGTTTCACCTATCGTGTTAAGTGATGAATAATATGGTTGAGTGCCTTTTCTCGAATGCATGCTTTTTTTAAATTTTCTAGAGTGATCGGTGCTTCCTGACCATCAATTTGCGTTGTCGGAGGTGTAAAATATAAAAATTCTTTGGTGCGATTTCTTTGTAGTAAATTTAAATAAGCTTTGATATCGATGTGGCTAACGACGATGTTTTCTGTGTAGGCAATGTAATCTGCTGCTACAATTTCATATAATTGTTTTTTTGCAAGCGTTGTGACATGGTCATCAAAGTTTGCTTTCATCTTGTATAATGTGTAGTCCGGCTTTTGTTGTAATTCGTGAATGATATTATTTTTTTGAGCTTGCACAGCTGATGGAGGAACTAAAATGTTATTGCGTTTAATGATCGTGTTGAGTGCAGTGTCTGCAATTGATCTTGATTGAGATACATCTGAGCTGTATGAAAAAACTTCGATCAGCTTGTTGTGTAAGTCTTTTTTTGTTTTTAATTTAAAGTGATGCTTGAGGTATTCGATCGAGAAATAATGATAAGGCAGACGATCTTTGATTTCGATCCCATAGGTGTACGGTGCTTCAAAGCTGTTACAAAAATATTGTTGCAAGCTTGGATTATCTGTAATCATGACATCATTAACTTTTTTATCTAAAAATAGTTCTTGGAAAATTAAATCCGGTTCTTCATCACCTATTTTAAGCCACAATTCAGATTTTTTATTATGAAATAAAGGTTTTTTGTGAGTATCGACTATCCATGTATCAAAGCACACCCAATCGTTGATCTGAATTGATGTTTCGTTTTCGTATTGTGCTTGTCGCTGTTCTTCTTCTTCTAAAAAAGATTTTACTTGGTTATCAATGTCACGGTATTTTTTACGAACAGTTGCTTTAAAAGGAAGATTTTTCCATCGTTGAACATAAATTTCTTTAGGCAAAACGCCTTCAAAAGTAAAGATGGCGTCACTTTGTGTGTCCATTTTGATAGCTGTTAATTTAAGCTGTCCGACAATTAAAATTTTATTTTTATGGATAAATTCTAAAAGCGCATCGATGACAAAATGTTTGAGGAAAATTTCTTGCATGTGATTGAGAATGTTTTTTTTGTAATGAATTTGAATGTAGTCGAGAGGAACGCTGCCTTTTTTAAAACCAAATGAATCAGAATCAAGTTGTTTGACCTGGGCAGCATGCTTAAAAAATTGTTGAATTAATGTTTGAGGTACCGTTACGTGACATTTGCATAAACCTGGTGTGTTACAATCAATCTCGAATTGAACATTTTTATGTTTCATGCGTGAGTTCTCCTTTTATACAAACATTATCAATCTTTGTGAAATAATAGACTAGCTTGCGCACAATTATTTGCAAATTTCAAGATTTGTTAAAAAAGAGGACGATGAATGGCTGTAGATATGATAAAAATGAGGAGAGTTTAAACTGTTTTATGAAAGAAAAAAAAGAAGTGAAAAGAAAAAATGTTTCAGCGAACTGAAACATTTTTTATGAAATATGGTGCACGAGGAGGGACTCGAACCCCCACTCCGGTAAAGGAGCCGGATCCTAAGTCCGGTGCGTCTACCAATTTCGCCACTCGTGCACGCTAAGTTATTTTCAATTAAGATATATATATTCTAGCACAGAAAAATATAAACGAAAGAAAAAAATGAAAATTTTTAAAAAATTAAACAGTTTTTAAATCTTTCTTTTTCTTTTCGCCTAAAGCTTCGACATGCGCTACGAATTTATCAGTTGCATCTTGCAAGCTTTTTGTTAAACGTTTGACAAAATCTTCTGAGACAGTTTTTTTCTTTTCGTTGTCTTTGATTAAGTTGCCAACATCTTTGCGGACATTTCGTAGGGCAACTTTTGCATCTTCAGCTTTTTTGCTGACGACTTTTGCTAATTCTTCGCGACGAGCGACACTCATTGGAGGTAATTCAAGTCTGATGACGGTGCCTTGTGTATTTGGTGTAAGGCCAAGATGAGATGCTAAAATAGCTTTTTCTATAGCTGATACTGTGCCTTTATCCCATGGTTGAATCACGATCATGTTTGATTCTGGGGTGCTGATTGCTGCAAGTTCTCGTAAAATCATCATGTTTCCATAACATTCTACTTTAAGATCTTCGACCATGTTGGTAGATGCTTTGCCAGTATTAACACTTGATAAATCTTTTTGGCAGTGAACAATAACTTTGTCCATTTCTGCTGCAACAGAAGCTTCAAATGCTTTCAGATTATTTTCTTCTATTTTTATACTCATAAATTTGTCCTTAAAAAATAATTGAGCCTGGTAGGGCTTAGTATGTTATTTTTATATACTTGTAAAGAATTGCACAACGCAAGATGTCTTGAATTTTTATTGTCTGATGTATTTTGTAAATATACCAAAGACTTCATGATGAGTGTACCATGAAATCCTTGGTATATTCTAAGAGCTCTAAAAATTAGTTACCAACTTCAAAACGAGCAAATCGTTTGATTTTGATATTTTCACCAGTTTTAGCAATTAATTCTTTTAAAAGTTCTTCAACAGTTTTTTTATCATCTTTAATGAAAAACTGTTTTACTAAGCAAACTTCGCCGTAAATTTTGTTCATTTTGCCTTCAACGATTTTATCGATCATTGCAGCAGGTTTGCCTTCATTTTTTAAGATTTCGCGAGCGATTTCTTCTTCTTTTGCAAGCCATGCAGCATCAACATCTTCTGGCGCTAAGAACAATGGTTTTAAAGCAGCGATGTGCATAGCGATATCATATGCAAAAGCTTTAGTTGCAGCTGTACGAGCAACAAAATCAGTTTCGCAGTTTAATTCTACTAAAACACCTGTTTGATCACCTGGGTGAATGTATGCAACAACGATACCTTCTGAAGTTGCGTTACCAGCACGTTTACCAGCAATCGCAGCACCTTTTTTACGTAATTCTTCGATAGCTTTGTCGATATTGCCTTCTGATGCTTCTAACGCTTTTTTGCAATCAAGCATACCAAGACCGGTAATTTGACGAAGTTCTTGAATCGCTTGTAATGATACTTTAGACATGAATATAATTCCTTTGGATTTATATAATTTTATATAGTTTGCTGTAATCTATTTCGATTGTTTTATAGTATCATACTTTTTTATAAAAAATATGGACCTTTGAGATCGAATCATAATTATGTAAGTATGCCAGATTTTATAAAATATAGAAAGTCTATGTAGCTGTTTTGTTGATCTTCGTTTGTTATGTTTCGTGGGCACGTTGCCTGCGCAGTTATTTTTAATCGATTTCAGTCATTGATGGTCTTGATATAATTTCATGCAAAGGATGATTTTTATATTTTTGAGCGACATAGTTTGCAGATTTTAGTGCTTTTTCGGCTGTCCAAGGTGTGTTGATTTTTGAAGCCCATGAGGTGTCATGCGGTGTATCAAGATCTTGTTGGTTAAAAGCATGAGAAAGTTTTTGTGTATGCGTAAGCATTTTGCCAACAACTATTTGGCGTAATGTATTGGTTGCTTGAAATGATCCAGGTTGTAGCAATGCACATTTGATATCATCTCGTTCTTTTTGTATGCGAGCTTGATGTTGTTGTCGCAACTCTTTTAGTGCAGGAGTTAAATGTTCTTTGTGTTCAAAATGAGCTTTTTTGATAGCAAATATTTCTTTATATTTTTTTTGTAGCCTTGGTAAAGCATGATTAAAAAGATTTTGAGCATGTAGTAATCGCTGATTTTCATGAATCATTGCCATAAATTCCGGTGTACATCTATCAGAGACGATGAGAGTCATGTCATCCATGAGGCATTTACTAAACTTTTGGGTCAGCTTTTTGTTATTATATTTTGATGTCATGTAAGATAGAACAAATTCAGCGTGTTCTTGAGTTTGCATGTCTTTTTCTGATAGATGATCGTAATCTTTCAAATAAAGTGATGGTATATTAATCCCTTGTATGTAATTATACCATTCTTTGGGTGGATTTTCTGTTTTTATTAATTTTGTTCGAGAGTGAAACACTTCCCCAGATGAATATAATGCTGGAAGTGAAGATAAAGGTGAGATGAAAAATAAGTCTCCACATGCATCTTTTGTGTATGATTCTTTATTTAAAGAAAGAGCATATCCTGAAATTTGATTTAAAGATTGAGTTAATAATATATGATAAGCGCATGCATTTAGATCATTAAAAGCTCCAGCAAATAAAGAGTTCCCAAAAGAGACAGAATAAGGATTACCATTTATTTCTAATTCATTGCCCATTATCAATGAATCTTGAATAACCGATCTTTTTAATTGATTTGGTGTTTTTATTGGCTTTGTTCCCCTAAATAAAGATGCTTTATTTAGGGCGTGGTGATTATATTCAATGTTTATGCATTGATCTAATATTTTGTTATCAAAGTCTTCTTCTAATGAATTCATGATATGAAAGCTAGAGCGTTTATCAGAAGGAGATTCGTCCATCATTTGTTTTTTAATTGATTTTGTCAGTCTTGTTGTATTCTTTTGTATATTCATTGATAATGGTTGCTCTATGCTTTGTAAAGATCCATAATTTTCTAATAAATATTTTGTTAATTGATTGTTAAGAGCAATAAAATCGTTAGGATGTGAGTTTTGATTAGCTTCATCAAATTCTTGTAGCGGATGAAAAGACTTGGACTTGAATTCTATCCGTAATTTCGAAGGATTATTTGAATAAATTTTATTTTTTTGTGCTTGTTGTATTGCAAAAAGTTCAAATAAAGCATCTGGAATAAAAGCGATATCATAGGCTGGATTAATTTTTTGAATTTTGCGACGAATAAATTCTTCTTCGTTACCGCCTTGATCTGCAGGGGCTAATAATGCATGCCGTTCTTGAGCAGTTAATGTATCATTTGTTATGTTCATTGGCCATTTATATCGTAACAAAATATTGCAAATGGCAGGGTGATGAACTTCGTCTGTGTGATCCAAAGGGCGATAGTTTTGTCCGTCTCGTTTAACGATCAAATATTCGCTGTGTAAGTTGTACTCATGCATCATGATACAGATTAGTAATACTATGCGCTTGAATGTGCGGTTTTTCATAGATATTTTATTTTCGTCATACATGTAAACTTTTTGAATTGTTTTTATCTATTATAAGAATAACTTACTTATTTCTGTTTGTAAAAAGCTGGTAGCTGTTTTGTTGATCTTAGTTTGTTATGTCTGGTGGGCACGTTGCCTGCGCAGTTATTTTTCATCGAACGGTCATGGAGATCGTAGAGTGTGCAGCGATAATTTTTTGGGCTGTTGTGCTGCAGATAGTAACAAGCCTTACATTGTTCAAACAATTGCTAAAAATAACCATGAAATTGAAAATAATGAGCGTATTTTAACCATGGGTATATCAAATATTACTCTAAAAATCTTATTTTTAGGGGCTTTTCGGTTATATTTATTCGATTATTGGTTTTTGGATCATAAAGAATCATTATTCATTCGTATTCCCTGTATGCAATTTTTAAAGTAATGAGCGATGATAATCCGGATATGAAAGCGGCTATTGCAGGGTTATTTGCATAAACTATGATGATTGATTATCTTGAAAATTTTATAAAGCGATTCATACTTGCAAAGGTAAGGTGTTTTTATAAAAATAATTCAATACGAAATCTTTTAACATTTGGTCGCAACCATATCCATATCCATGAACATTGAACAAAAAATTATAGCAGGGTGCCAGCCCGTATCTGGTAAAAAAATTATACACACAGCGCCTCATCACGATGATATTTTACTTGGATATTTTCCCTACGTGCAATCACATCTTGCAAATAACGAGCATCATGTCATATATTTGACAAGTGGCAGCAATGGCGTATCCGATCGATTTTGTGCACAACAGTATCGCATGAGTTTATCAGAATTTGATACGCTTGATGCAAGCGCAAAAAATGCTCTTAAAAGCAAAATTCGCCAAGCAGAATCGCAGCACAAATGGCAGTATCTTGTTGGTCATCAAGTGCACATTACGCATCTGCAAGCAAGCTTTTACGCAGCAGCAGATCAAGAGTGCATGATTGATGACGATGATCGCAGCGCAGATACTATTCGTTTGGTTGACTATTTTAAACAGGTGCAGCCAGATATCATTACGATACTTGTTGACGAGCCTGGTTGCGGTCCGCAATCGCATCATCAATCAGCACAGTTGGTTATGCAGGCAATTGCCGCGTATCAAGTCTGGTTTGTGAACATGTTTGACAAGCAGCCAGATCTGACTATTCTTGGTTATCGCAATATTTGGAGCAGCTTTTCTGTAGTGCAAGCATCGTTGATTATTCAAGTGGCAGAGCAAGAATTACATTGCCTGCAGCGTATTTTTGATACATGTTTTGCATCACAGCATCATCATCGCATACTTTTACCAACCGACGATGCCTATGATCTTGCTTCATGCACTAATTTTGGCCAGCAAGCGGTGTTGACCATGCGCCAACAAGGAGCGTTAGTCGGCCTTGATGCGGCAATTTTTTTACAGCAATTAAAAATTTAAGATAAAAAGAAAGGGCGACTTTGCAGCCGCCCTTGAGATGAGATCGTGATTGTTTATGTGTTTAATAGTAAATTTTACTTGAACGGTCCGGGAAAAAACTACCTTCTTCTAGCGTTGTTAATCCTTCATCGTCTACTGGTGCTTGTGTTACTGGCTCTACTGGTGCTTTTGCTGATTTTGCAAAAAATCTATTAAAGAAGCTCATGAAATCTGGCATACTCATGTTTGGTGTGATGCTACTAAAAAATGCTCTAAAGCTTGCAGCAGATGGAACGCTTTGTCCTGCATTTGTAAACATTGCAGAAACACTATCGACGAATGCTTGACGGCCTGTAGGTGTTCCTAAAGATGCAATATTTTGATAAGCGCTGCGAGCAACACTATTTAATTGTTGATTTAATCTTTGGAGGTTTGTTTGTGGACTTGTAGCTTGAGATTCAGGTTCTGGAGAGTTTACATCAAAATTTATGGCTTGATCCTCTGAATCTTGTTCATTTACCTGATTTAATGCTGTGCCTGTGCTAGAATGTTCGTTAAGTGGCTCTATTGTTTTAGCTTTATTTTTCTGTAAAAACTCTTGAAACGCGGGAGTTATTTGTTCACCATTTCTTATATCTTCTGCAGTACGATATTGCGGATTGTTTTCGGATTTTTGTGTTGTTATCTCTCTATTGCTTACACTTCGTGTCATGCAATGTGAGTTACTTGCAAACATCAGCATCGAAAGTGCTATAAATTTTTTCTTCATTTTTTCTCCTATTTTTTATATTTTACTACCTGAAAATAACTTACTATTTTTATATATTTAAAATCAACAGTTTTGTAATTATTTTTTTTAAGTAACTAATCAGCACTATTAAAATTTAAGATAAAAGCCTACGATGTCGCTATGCTCATCTTTGGAAATGTGTGTGGCGGCGGCCACTAAACGCTTTTTCTATAAAAAAAGAGCGACTTTGCAGTTCGCTCTTGCATAAAAATAATTCTGTTTCTATGTAATTACTGGTGTGGCCATGCAGCAATCCCAAGAGCGATGATAACTGGCAAGCTTGCTAGTATAACCGGCAAGGCAATTACGGCTGTTATAATAACTGTAGTACCATATAATGTTATCACGATCAGTGATTGTAGCATTCTTGTTAAACCTTGCATCATTGCACTTACGCTGTTTATAATCTCTTGGCTGCTTGGCATTGAGTCCTTAAGTTCCCAGATATGATCAATTTGTTGACTTGTCCAGTCTTTAATATTTTGTACTTTTTTATTAAAAGTTGCTAGTTGTTCTGGATTCATGTTTTCTACGGCATCTTTCATGCCTGGTGTGTTTTCAACGGCTTGATCTATAATCTCGTTTGATTTTTTTTGTACTTCTTTTTTTGCTACTTCTATTTGTTCTACTTGTGATTGCGTCATTGTTTTTTCAACAGGTCTTACAGTATTATCTAAAGAACTGTCTGTATCTAAAAGATCTAAAGATTTTTCAGACGCAGTTGATTCTGTCGATGTTGCATTTTCATTACGATCTAGCTGATGTGCTGATGCTAAATCCGATGAAGCTGGTCGATTAATAATTTTTTGCCCTGCAGGCTTTTCTGGTTGATCTACAGCAGGTTTGAAAGTTGAGGGTTTAGGTGACGTTGTTGCATGTTCCATTGTGTATGCATTATGAGCAAACATCAGCATGCAAAGTGCTACAAATTTTTTCTTCATGATTTTCTTCCTTTTTTTAAGATTTTTTTTATTTTCAAATATGTAATTTACCCTTTTTTATAATCTACTATTTTTGAGTCGTAAAGAGCAATATTTTTGCAAAAATATTATTTTAAAAGTTGATATTGCAGAGTAAAGTTTGCAGATAGATACTCCAAGTGTAAACTTTGACGCATGGTACTATAAAGCGGTATTTCTTTGCACGATATTGCACGCAATTTTATGGCATTTCGATCATTGTATCCGCAAGGGCAAAATCTAGTTGTTGCATCAAATATCACGCAATCCTACACGCGCATCTACAAAGATTTGACCATCACTTTTGTCAACACCAAAGATTTAGTGGCAATTATTCAACATTTACGAATCAGAAGATAACATAAGAAAAGGGGGCTTTCTGATGAAAACCCCCTTTGGAAAAATCGAGTGATGTGTGATTGGTTATAATTCAATACTATTGGCTGTTGAACTTGTAGAAGAAGTATTGGAAGTAGATACGCCTGTTGAACTTGTAGAAGAAGTATTGGAAGTAGATACGCGTGTTGAATCTTGAGAAGCAGTCTCTAAGAGGGTACCATTCATGAATAGATTTGAAGTTTGTTGAAGCTTAGACCGCACTTTTGTTGTTGCTATATCTGTTGGCGGTAGAACGCTCCCTGTGGAATTTTCTGTAGATGTATATGCAGTAAGACTAGCTACAGGAGAATTTGCAGGAGCTGCTGGATATGATTGCGTGCTCGATGATGTAGAAGATTCTGTTGAAGATGAACCTTGTAGAGCGTTTTTTGTTGCTTGCAATGTTGTAAATAAAGCCTCAAGGTTACCTTGCCCAGAAATTACTCGTTTACCATCTTTATTGACGACTGATGTAAAGTCAGTTCCTTCAATTGCATTACCAAACAAGTCTTTTTGTGCTGTGGTAATGATCATTTGATCATTTTGCATAACAATAGATTGAAGAGGCTTACCTGTTGTATCTACTATTTTTTTTGATATTGAACCATCAGGATTAAAGGTCAATTTTTGAGATGCTTTATTAGATGCAGATGATTCACTTTTTGCAAATGTTTGTATCGATGCAATATTATTATTCGCATCGAGTGTAATAATTTGTTTTGTCTTTAATTCTTGAGAGCCTTTTGATGATGGTACTTGAGTTGTTAATATAGTATTGCTATTCGAATCTTTTGTAACTATACGTTTTTCTAATATTGATGCACTATATTCTATTCCATCTTTTAATGTGTATGCTAATGGATTATCTTGATTATATGTTTTAACCGAAATAACATCAGATTTCATCAATGGATTACCTACTAAAGATTCTTTGAATGTTATTGTTTTTTCTGGATTACCATTTTTGTGATACGTAGTTTCAGCTCGAGTTTGCATGCTATTTTTGTGCAAAGCATTTAAAGTTCGTGGTGTTGTTACGATTGATGATGTGATAACGCCCTCATCACTATACTTATTTGTTATAGTTTTACCATCAGCTGTTCGAGCTGATACAATTTTGTTTTTAGCTCCACCTTGATTACTGATGATTTTATATGAACCATCTGGTGATGATATTTTTACTTGTAAAATAAGTTTGCCTGCTGTATCCCAAGTTTCTACAATTTTATCACCAGCTTTTGCATAATTTGCATATGGAGAATCTTGTATATTTTGTTCAGTTAAAGTTTTGGTAATTTTTATATCTTTTGCAAAAGGACTTAAATTGCGTGCATAGTTACTTGCCGTATCGCTGATGCTTCTACCAGTTTTTGAGGTATCTTTTGTTCTGCTTAAATTGTCAAAAGTTAAAGCTTGACCATTTGTAGCTGTTACTTGAGTTTCTGGTTGTAGCGCAAGGCTATCTACCATAGTTTGATCGGTAATAATTTGATTTGTTCTGTTATCACGTAAAACTTTTTGACCAAAAATTGCATCAGACATGCGGCTTGCAACACGATTGGTTGATCCGTGTTGAGCTGCAATTTCTGCCTGACGGCTATTTGATAATTGAGCAACTTTTGCTTGTTGTTCAGGTGTTAATTTTGGAGCAGCTTTTTGTGCAGCAATTGGTTCAGCGGTTGTAACATGTTCTTCCATCGCTGGTAATTTATGACTTGCTGTTGCAACGATGGTTGCAAGCATCATGTACTGTAATCTTTTAATTGGCTTCATAGTTTTTCTTCCTTTTTTTACGGATAATAAACAAAGTATATTTTACTTAACCTTACATAAATACAATTAGAAAAATCAACAGATTGTTTTTTTTGTTAACAAAAAGCGCCTTTGACAACAGGTATCAAAGGCGCTGATAAAAAATATTGCAGATAAATTTTACATTTTTGCAGGAGCACTGATTCCCATCAAATCAAAGCACAGATGCAAGGTTTGTTGAATGATTGCAATGACAAACAAATTATTTTTTGTTTGCGCTACATCATCGACCAACGCTTTGCTGCTGTTGTAGTAAGCATGGAATAGATGTGCAAGTTCGTAGGTGTAGTATGCAAGCAGGTGTGTTTGATAGCTGGTATCAATCGTTGCAAGCAAGGCGCGTAATGCGACCATTTTTTTAACTAAGATTTTTTCTTTATCCGATAATGTCAGGCAATGTTCAATACCAAGATTGATGAAATCTGGATTGGTTGCTATCGCTTTTTCTTGAATGCTGCAGGTGCGCACGTAAGCATACTGCACGTAAAATACAGGATTTTCGCTTGTGGTGGTCAGTGCAAGTTCAAGATCAAAATCGAGTTCTGCATCAGCTTTGCGGTTTAAATAAAAGAATCGTGCAACATCTTTGCCAACCGTGTTGATGATGTCGTGAAGATCGACGATCGTGCCTGCACGTTTTGACATTTTTGCAGATTCGCCATTTTTCATGATGTGGACAAGTTGATACAAGATGACTGACAATTTATCTGGGTTGTAGCCTAAAGCTTGCATCAATGCATGTAGACGGACAACAAAACTGTGATGATCGTGACCTAAAATCATGATTAATTTGTCGTAGCCACGTTCTAATTTGTTGACCAGGTAGGGTAAATCACCTGCAAGATAGGTGTATGTGCCATCAGATTTACGCAAAACACGATCTTTGTCATCGCCAAATTGTGTGGTAGCAAACCACAATGCGCCTTCTTGTTCGTAGGTGTAGCCGTTATCTGTTAATGTTTTAATATAATTTTCAACGTTAACTTTGCTTTTAAGATCTTTTTCGGAAAAATAGATATCAAAATGGATACCGTACGATGCAAGGGTTGCTTGTTGTTGTGCAAGCATTTTGTTTTTTGCAATCTCTTGAAAATGTTCGTGTGATGCATCCTGTAAATCGCTACCATGTAATGTGACCAGTTCTGCTGCGCAGTCGATCAGATACTGACCGTGGTAGGCATCATCTGGCATGGTAATATCGCCGCCAAGGGCTTGTAGATAACGCACTTGCAGCGAGTTGCCAAGTTTGATCATCTGTGCGCCAGCATCGTTGATATAAAATTCGCGTGTGACATCATGGCCAATAAAACTTAAAATATTGCCAAGAGTATCGCCTAAAATGCCGTTTCTGCCATGGCCAAAGTGTAAAGGACCGGTTGGATTTGCGCTGACAAATTCAAGATTGATCTTTTTTGGTTGTAGAGCAGGTTTAAAAAATTGACGTTTTTCGTTAAAAATTTGGTGAGCAAGTTGCAAAATTGCAGCATCAGTAAGAAAAAAGTTTAAAAATCCAGGCCCTGCGATTTCGATTTTTGCCACCAATGGATGCGCAAAATTTTCAATAACATTTTGTGCGATTGCTCGTGGATTAGATTTTAAATCTTTAGCAAGCACCATAGCTGCATTGCAGTTGATGTCGCCAAAAGCTTGTTTTTCTGCATCTGCGTTGATATCAAATGCGCAACGATCAAGTTGAGTTTGTGTTACATTGTAGGTTGAAGTTAACAATGAAAAAAATGCTGATTTGATTTGTTCTATACCATTCATAACGCATGCCTTTAGCTTGTAATAAAATTTTTATTCATAAAAAGCCTACCATAACTTGGCAAAATCGACAATTGATTCAGCCGACCCATTTGCAAGATTATCGCAAGTGTGTAATTCTATATGTATATATTATGGTTTTTTACATTAAGACTTAGTGACTTTATGAATTATAAAAATATTAATTTGTGGATTTTCGTGGCAGGATTTTTTATGTCATCTGATGTGATGAGTATTACGCAAAAAGAAATTTTTGAAAATAAAAAAGAAGAATGTCGTCAATGTCAAGAAAAAGAGTATGAACTTTTAAAAGTATGGAAGTTTCAAATAGATCAAACTACGCAAAGATCATTGTCTTATTGGACAGATTATGCTGAATATTCAAGAAAATATAACGAAGATCATCCTTTTGATTTTAACATCCAAAGAGATTTTGGATCGATAAGAAATTTTGAGCAATTTTGCGCTAACTGGTGTGCTTACACTTCAGAAAAGATACGCGAACAGTTGCTGAATCATGATTCTTTAGATTGTAAATATGCGCGTGAAAAATATGAAAGGCAAGTGGCTTACTGTAATATTTTAAAGAAGGAAATGAATCTTGAAAGTCCAGAAAATAACGAATAAATAATTAAAAAAAGAATACCTATGAACGATTTAAAATATGTAGTGATTAATATCATCTGTTTTTTGATGATGAGTTGCACACAGGTGATTTTTGGATCTGATGATCAAGTAATTATAGACATTTCTGCCAACACGCTCTCTGCTCAGCAAGATGTTGTGCAACGAGAAGCACAACAGGCAATTTCTGTTGGTCGATGTCAATTGTCTCAAGAGCAAAATCGACGTCGAGGTAGAGAACAGGAAGAAGATTTAGCGTCATCTTCATCATCTACAGGGCAATCAGTAGTTGAGCAAGCAAGACCTCGACGAATTAAACCTCGATTAGACGCTTTTATAGCTGTCGAGGAAGCACAAACAGCACCGTCAAGCTCTTCTAGCCGAGAGGTTGCCGATGTGTTCATGAATGAAACGTCTGATCCGGCTTAGTTTGAAAATTATATGAAATCGTTAGGCTTTTAAAAAAATGATAAGGAGTATCCATGAACGATGTAAAATATGTTGTTATGAATATCATCTGTTTTTTGATGATGAGTTGCTCACAAGTACTTTTTGGAGCTATGGATTCTGATGAAATTACAAGAGATGAAATTAAAAGAGAATGTTATAGATCTTGCTTGAAAGAATTTGTGCATTCTAATCTTTATGTGTTGGCATTTATGAAATATAAAGAAGATATGTCTGAAAGAGGATTATTGTTGCAACGTAAGAGTTATGAAGCCTTGCAATATGAAAATAAGTTAGAAAATGAAAAAAAATTTATGATAGCTGGTATACACGCTTTACAAAAAATGTCTCCAAGAGCAGCAGATGCTGTTGTTCGTGAGTTGATTGAATTTCCATTTGTACATGATCCCTCTGATACATATTTAGGTCTTAATGCAGAAGCCAGACAGTCGTTCCAAGAGCATCTAGAGCAGCAAGCTCTTAAGTTCAAGGAGATTAAAGTTAAGTTAGACGAAAAGATACATGCAGATTTGCCTATTCATTTTGATTATCAGCGTTCAACACAACGAAAACCGCGATGGACTGAATAGGTATCTATGTGCGTAAAATTGACTAAAATTGTACCTATGGTACGAGATTGTGTAGACTTGTAAGATAAAAAAGTGGAGATTATAATCTTCACTTTTTTCTTATTGGGCTTTTTAGGTATAAGGAATATGCATGAAAATAGCAGTTTTAGTTTCTGGTGGGGTTGATAGCTCGGTTGCTTTGGCATTACTCAAAGAGCAGGGGCATGATATCACTGCGTTTTATTTAAAAATTTGGTTAGAAGATGAATTGTCCTATCTTGGTAATTGTCCTTGGGAAGATGATTTACAATTTGTTCGTCAAGTGTGTGCGCAGTTTGGTGTGCCCTTGCAAGTGGTTTCTATGCAACAAGCATATTGGAATAAAGTGGTTACCTACACGATTGATCAGGTTAAAGCTGGTAGAACGCCAAATCCAGACGTGTTGTGTAACCAGTATGTTAAATTTGGTGCATTTTACGAATGTATTTCTGACGAGTATGATTATGTTGCAACGGGTCATTATGCGCAGGTTGAGCATCGATCAGATATTTCATTGCTCAAAATGGCACCAGATCCAATCAAAGATCAAACTTATTTTTTATGCCAACTTTCGCAGCAGCAGTTACGTAGAATTTTGTTTCCGATTGGGCATTTACAAAAAATTCAAGTTCGTGCACTTGCTTTGCAATTTGATTTGGCAAATAAAGATCGTAAAGATAGTCAGGGTATCTGCTTTTTAGGCAAATTTAAATTTTCTGACTTTTTACATGCAAAACTTGGCGAAAAAACTGGCGATTTGATTGAGTTCGAAACTGGCAATGTCGTCGGAGAGCATAACGGATTTTGGTACTACACGATTGGTCAGCGTCAAGGGATTCGGTTATCTGGTGGGCCATGGTATGTTGTCGATAAAGATCCTGCACGCAATGTTGTTTTTATTTCTAAGCACTATCAAGATGCAGCAGAACACAAGGCTGGTGTTATAGTTCATACGATGAACTGGATTTCTGGTCAGCCATCAGATTTGACTGGTCTTGCGATGAAGTTTCGTCATGGCGCAGATATGCACCCAGTTACGGTTGTACAGCAAGATCATGCATGGGTCATTACGTTATTACAAGAAAGCAAGCAAGGAATTGCAGCAGGACAATTTGCCGTGTTGTATGCAGGGGATGTTTGTTTAGGCGGTGGTGTTATTGACAAAGCTTTTTAAAAAAACAGGTTCGATCACTTTTTTATAAGGATAATAAAATTTATGCTATCGCATCTAACCTTTTCGACGTGGTTGACGTTGCTTCGTATCGCGTTAGCTCCATGCGTTATGATGGCACTTTATTTTCAGGCCTGGATTACAGCCGCAGTCATTTTTGCCATTGCCGCAGCAACCGATTTTTTTGATGGTTATTACGCTCGATTGTATGATCAAGAGACTCAGCTGGGTAAAATTTTAGATCCTGTTGCGGATAAAGTTTTATTGATTGCAACTATGATAAGTTTGTGTGCAGTATGCAAACAAGCTTCTATTCCACTCTGGTTTATTATCCTTTTTGTAAGTAAGGATCTTTTGTTAGTTTGTGGAGCAGTCGTTTTGTTGCACTATAAAAAATTAAGTGTTATGAATCCTTCCTTGTTTTCTAAGTGTGTAACAGCATGCTTTATGATGTTTTTAATTTATTGTATGTTGCTAGAAATGAAATATATGACACTTGATATTACTGGTTCATCTATTTTGTTCTTTGCAGCCAGTACCATGGTTATTTTTCTCGATTATAGTTTAAAGTTTTATAGACGCTTGAAGGAATAAAAATATGCAAAAATATATACACATGATGATCCTGTTTGCTGGATTTTCTGTATGCGCTGGCAATGAATTTATCAAAAAGCCAAAAGCAAAAAAAGAATCAGTCGCTCAAGTTAAAGAAGAAGTTGCAGAACTTTTAGAATCAGTGTTACGACAAGTTGGTCAAAATATTTGTCAATCAATCGATGTGCAAAATAATGTATTTGATAAAATTAAAGAAATTATGAGCGATAATCAATTATCCTGCGAGCAATTAAAGCAGTTGCGAGCTCGATTAGAAAAACAGCTGAAAGTTTTAGAAGAACAACAAGCTCAGTTGTATGATATTATTTTATCCTGCTCTAAGAGTTGAGCTTATCGGGTAATGCCATCATTTTTTAGCAAAATATAAAAATTTAAAATTAAGGAAATGTTATGAAAATGAATTTTGCAAATCCTCAAGCTGATTTTACGTTTAAGCGACTATTTGGAAAAAGTGGACATGAAAAATTAACCATAAGCTTGCTTAATAATATTTTAGGACGTACAAAAGATAATGAGATTACCCAGATTACATTTTGTAATATTGAAAATATTCCTGCAATGGATACTCAAAAAGAATCTTATTTAGATATTCTATGTACGGATAAGCTTGATAATAAATTTATTATTGAGATGCAGGTGGCTAAAGAGCAATCTTTCCGCAAAAGATC
>CANCGK010000004.1 GCA_947377595.1 bacterium
CTTGTTGCTTTGATAGATTATTTTTTTTAGTATGTTCTGCAATTATGATCAAAATTATTAATTAAAAAAGAGAACATAAGGAGCTGTAGTGACTGACATTAAATCATACTTACACAAAACATTGTTAATACTTGCCATAATAACGCCCCAAAGGAGCGCTTCGATTTCATCAACGATGTCACACAGAACTATGAGTGCTTCGCCATTATTATATAGAATGATCGATTACACAAAGCAACAAAGTTGCTATGAAATCGAACCTATTTATATGAGTATGTATGATCAAGAACATACTATGGAATATTTAATGCCACAGGGCAAACAGATATTAAAATTTAATCAACAAGGCTTAGGTGATATCAATCCGGCTTGGTTGAATTTAATGTCAAATAACACATTTGCCAATTATAATTCAAGTGTAACCTTTACCCCAAGTCTGACACAATCTGGTGCATTATTACACTGGTATAAACATTTTGACAATATGTTTTTAGAGCTTAAAACAGCATTGGTGCAATGCAAATCAGAAATTGCAATCAATGAACTTGGTGGCGGTAATGGCGTTAATCCTGGAATTATGAATGCGCAGCAGGCTTTTACCCAAGAAAGTTGGAATTATGGCAAAATTGGTCAAGCTCAACATGTTGTAGGATTAGATGATATCGAAATAAGAATCGGTGGAGTCTACAAAGCAACGAGTGATGCCTCAAGCTATGATCTTACTTGTTCAGGATTTGGCATTATTCAAGCTCCAACAGGAACTGGTACTCAAGCTCAATGGCTTTTTGAACCACAAGTCGGAACAAATCACTGGAATCTTGGCTTAGGTTTTGAAACGTTAATTTCAAGCGGTGATGATCTTAAGCTCATGATTGCCGGAAATTATCGCTATGCGATTCCTGCATGGGAAATTCGATCATTTGATCTTATTAATTGCGGTGCATGGTCACGCTACCTAGGAATACAAGATACCTATGGCCTACCAACAGCTCCTGCAACCCTATCCCTACCAGGAATTAATTACATGACTCAACAAGCATACATCAATGGTAAAAGCCAACTCAACTTATACGCCCGACTTCAAAAACAGTTTCAACATAGTTATTTTGAATTAAGTTATAATTTTTTATGCATGCAACAAGAGACTATTGGAGCAATTAAAACCATGCAAGATGGTTTTGGTATCTATGCTATGACAGGAGCTACAACAGGCGCTGGCGGTGTAACAACAGCGTATCAAGCAACTATCAATGCAAACACAAATCACCTTGATCCTTTAGGACAACCTCAAACATTATCTATTCAAGATTTTGATAAACAATCAGCATGTACATCGACTTATGTTTCTAATAATTTAACAGCTCGATTAGAAATACAAAATAATCACGCAATCTATGGATTTGGCGCAAGTATTGATGCTGGACTTACAGAAAGTGCCCTTTCGACATGGTCAGTTTGGGCACAATTTGGATTATTGTTTGGAGAAAGTTACGAACATGATACTCTAGACCATGAAGAACATTATGCTCTGTACAATTATGACATTGCAGATCAGAACATTGATAATCCTAAAAAACAAAACATAGATATAATTTCATTATCAAACAAACCTATGCAAGAAATTGGACAAGAATTTATGCAACATTTTGATGATTTTCAGAATGATTTTACATATCAAGAAGAACCAGAACTTGAAGATCTTGTAGACATATATCCTACAATTTCACTCGAGCCAGTAGAAGAACTTTTTGATCATGAACCAGAATTATTAGAAGATCAACATGAACAAGAATTCTTACTCGAAAAACTGCAAAATATCGCAGATGAATTACCAAACCATCATGAATTGGATACGTTAACAGAAGATGAACAATTTATTGATGCTTTAGCACAAAATCAAACGATTGAGCTCAATAATTATCAAAATGATATCGATAGAGAACAGGGATTGTTATTAGAAAATCTAGATAATTTTAATGATGATATATCAACACAAGAAAATAAAGATGTTCAAGATCTTAATAGCTCCACTGATCTGAGTGATAATATTATGAATCAATATTATGCCCAAAATTCAACCATCTCACTTGAAAGTATGCGCGATCAATTAGAACAACCTGCACATCTTGAACTGGCTACACCATCTATTCAAATCAACGAAGATACAGAAAATTTCAATCAGTCGCAACAAAACAACGATGATGTTGTCATACAAAAAATCATCACTCACATCAACACAACACCTATGACTGATGATGAAATTCAAGATTTTTTAGCTATCAATCAAATAGATGAACATGATATTTTTATGACCGATGATGAAATTTTAGCAAAATTAGCATATACCATATAACAAAGATATCATACAAAAATAATATGATCCCTGGAGAAATCTAGGGATCATATTTTATACATCGCCTTGCATAATTCGTGTTTTTAATCGTAAAAACGTCTCTAAGTATCGAGTAATAATAGATTCATCATCAAGTACAATAACATTTTCATCATTATGAATAGTTGCTCGTAATGTACAATTCCACGATCCTGTCCAGACCAATGATTTATGCTGTTGATTGCAACCAAAAATAAAAAATTTATGATGCATTAATGCCATCGTATAAGGATTAAAAGCTTGAGTTCTATGCACAATCACAGGTATACCATGCTCTTGCAATAATGATCCTTTACCAGAACCAACCATAGATATCTGGTCTAAAATTATTTCAACATGCACCCCACGCTTTTTTGCATTAATTAATGCATGTGCAACTTTTTTATCAGTAAACATATACATTGCCCCATAAATCGATGTCCGTTCTGATTCAATCATGGCAATACATAACGCAGTTAGATCATCTTGAGGGGTGAAAAACACTTGGCATAATGCTAAATTTATGGAACCATAAGCCATCAAACATGTAACTAAACACCAACGTTTCATGAAAATTTCCATCGCATTTCTACCTCTCCACCGTAAGTACTTGGTCCATCTTTTATCGCTCGCACTGTAACATCATCCGTCAATAAATAATCTGCTTCAAAAATCGTGTCTTCCAATTGCATTAAATTCGAATCAATTCTTCCATGTAAACGATCTGTTGCATCAACTTCGACAATTCCTCGCACACCACCACGGCCAGTTTGATTACTAAATTGAGGATAAATACGAATATTTTTAAATGATTGCAATAAACGGTTAAACATAATATCTAATTTTGATTTTGATATAGCAGGTCCAAAAATAATTTCTTGTAACTTTTGCATAAACATTACAGGCATAACAGCAGACAAAGAACCTTCATGTGATCCAACTAAAAGCAATGAAATAATTTGTTCTTCTGTTAAATAAGGAGAAGCTTCAAAGTGAATGTGTTGATCACTCATATTACCAGTAGCATGCATGGTGATGTTGTACCGCTTTATTTTACCTTTAGCTACAAATTCAAAACTAGAATCCGTAGGATTTTTAGGAGAAACAACAATTTGACCACGAGTTATATATAACGATTTATAAGGAAATTTTAATTCTCCGCAAGCAATATCAATGGTTCCTTCTAATTCTGGTTGCTTGATGGTATTTCCAAGATGCAAATCAAGATGGACCATTGCATGTAAAAAAGATGTTTCAACCGCAATTGATTCTTTCGTTTCAATCGTTATATCAAGCATACTGTGTGTATCTATAGTTGATGAAGATCCAACAGCTCCTAACAATTGCTCTTGAAATTCTTGAGAAAAAATATTGCCTTTGATTTGAGCTTTATCAACAATTAAATTGCCTTGCAATTGAGGCTGAGCATCATGAAGTTTTGATAGAAAAACTCGCCCAGAGACCGTTCCAAAAATTCCTTTAGTCCAACTCATCAGCACGTTATCTAAAAATAATGGCGCATGAATAAATGATACCTGTGCATTATTATCAAATGTAGCAACAGCATGATGACAATGAACCGTTCCTTCATATAATTTCGTCATCATCGAATCTAAAATAATGGAGCGACCAATAATATCAAAGGTCGTTGTTGCTGAAAAATCTTGAATAACATTATATAAAAAAGGAATGCGAATATGAGCATCGTGAGCATTGACATGCGCATGATATCCACCATTTTGCAAATGTCCTGATATGTTAAATTTACCATGCTGAGAAAAACTTGATTTATAAGCATCGGATACCATGTTTTTAATACAATTAAAATCTACAAATCCAACCGTGCCTTTTGAAGGATCAAGTTCTTCGTGCAAATCAATAAAAACTTCATCTGATGAGCTATACCGTAATTGTTTTAAATGCAATATAGGTTGAAACTCAAAAACAATAGAATAGTCTCTATCAATCATTTTTCCTGAACAAGAAAACTGCTCCATATCAAGCTTAAAATACCCTTGTGTTTGATGCGTTTCATTGAGTTTATCACTATGCAATTGTAATTGATAATCACCACCAAGCACACAAAGTTTAGGATCAAAATTAATATCTATATTGCCTTTGCCGATTGGTATATACCAATATCGATTGATCCATGATTGAATTTTAGCTATATTTGCACAGCTTATCATAACATGCTCTTGATCTACTTGACACGTCCCTTGCATAATAATTTGATGGTTAACAGATAATGCAACAATCGAATCTTGATCTTGTTGATGTAAACTGATACAAGCTTGATCGACTAAATTATTATTTTTATAAGCAAGTTGAGCAACTTGAATTTTACCTTGTATATTTTCATAAATATTCAGCAAATTTCCCGAACATGAACAGGTAAGACTTCCTGTTATATCAGCATCCAAAACTTCATGAAATAAAATTTTTTGAACTATATCTGCAGCCATAGTCATAGAACAAGTGTAAGGTATTGCATCTTTTTTTATTTTAATTTTTAATGGTTCAATAATAAAAGATTGATCTTCGTTAGAAACAACAAAAGCTCCACGAGCTCGATATAAATCTCCGACTAAAAAACAATCCCCTTTATCTTGCAAAGCAGGAATTGACAATCGGCAATCTACGCGAGCATAAATTTCTTTCATATCATAATCATAGGGAACAATTAAAATAAAATTTCCATACCCCTGCTGAAAAATAATATTATTTTTATACGTTACATAAGCATCACGCACGTACAATTTTGTATGTAATCCATCAGACTCTCTGCTCATTTGACAATTATATTGATACGATCCCTGCAAATCTCCTGTAGAATCTTTAAGAATAAATTGCCCCTGATTAATGGTCATATAGTCAAAACTTATATTTGTTGGCAAATCTCCTTCAAACATTTTTGTAATAACCTGAGCAAAATGAGACTTTGAATCTTTTTGTTGTTCATACACAATAACTTGATCAAAATAACCATGACACGAAAATTTTCGATATACTAAAAAATCAAAAAGCCGAGCTGAAATATAAAATTTATGAGTATATAAAGACCACCCATCATCTTTTTGGCAAGGAGTAATTGAAACATCCGAAAACTCGAGCTGTAAACTCAATAAATCAATTGATGAAATCTGACCATCCCAATGACAATCATAAGCATGTTCAAAAAGCTGCTGTACCGATTTTTTTATTTCTTCTTGCACAACTTTACTATGTGATGCATAAAATAATAATATAAAGCAGCCTAAAAGAACGCCTGCTATCATCTTAAAAAACAATAATAAAAATCGGTGAAAAAATTGTTTCATTAAAAATATACCTATAAATCTTCTTGCATCGTTGCAACAGACAAAACTTCATCAATCGTAGTCAACCCTTGCTCAATCTTCCAAACACCATCTTGAACCAATAATTTCATACCATCTTTGATTGCTTGGCTTCGTAAAATATTAGCATCTGATCGATCAACAATTAAACGAGCGAGCGCATTGGTCATTACCATGATTTCAAAAAGAGGCAACCGACCTTTATAGCCTAAATTTAAACATTTATCACAACCAACGGGTTTATAAAATTTTATTGATTTACTTTGTTCAAGAGTAATACCAACTGCATGTAACATTTCTGACGTTGGAGTATATACTACTTTGCAAGCATCGCACAATTTACGCACAAGTCTTTGTGCTATCACAGCTAAAACTGCTGATGAAATATAAAAAGGCTCTATACCCATATCAATCAAACGAGTCATCGTAGCTGGAGCATTATTCGTATGAATTGTACTTAAAACTAAATGCCCTGTTAGCGAAGCTTGTACTGCAATTTGAGCTGTTTCAACGTCACGAGTTTCTCCAATCATGACAATATCTGGATCTTGTCGTAAAATAGAACGCAAAGCTGAAGCAAACGTAAAATCTATTTTACTTTGTACCTGAACTTGATTGATGCCAGCCATTTGATATTCAACAGGATCTTCGACCGTAATAATATTAAGTTCTGGTGAACTTAATTTTGAAACAATCGAATATAAGGTCGTTGTTTTACCAGACCCTGTAGGACCAGAAACAAAAATAATACCATTTGGTTTTGTAATAATTTCATGAACAATTTTAAGATTATACGGACTTAAACCAAGCTGCTCAAGCGATGCAAAAGCTTTACTTTTATCAAGTAAACGCATAACAACGCGCTCTCCGTACATCACAGGCAAAACAGAGACACGAATATCAAAAAATTTATCCGCTATCTTGCTTTCGATGCGACCATCTTGAGGCAATCTTTTTTCTGCAATATTTAAATTTGCCATAATTTTAAGACGAGAAATCAAAGCGCCTTGAATTCTTTTTGGTGGAGAATAGGCCATGTACATGACACCATCAACTCGATAACGAACCGATAATTCTTTTTCAAAAGGCTCAACGTGAATATCTGATGCACCACGCTTAACAGCCTGAAAAATAATATGATTGACTAACTTTACAACAGGCGCTTGCGCTGTCATGCTCAAAATATCTTGGTCTTCAACCTGACTTAAATCTAAACCACCCTCTAAAAGATTCGTATCTTCTACAAGGTCATCCATCATCGTTTTTGCACCTTCCATAGGATAATATCGATTAATACCATCGATAATAGCTCCAGGAGTTGCTATGGCAGTTTGCGCATCTTTTGAAAGTAACATCGACAATTCATCAATAATGCCTAAATTTAATGGGTCTGCAACTAAAATTGTCACTTTCCCTTGTAAGACAATAGGCATAACAAGATTTTGTCGTAAAAAATTAAATTGAATTTTTGATAAAATAAGAGGATCTGCCATTTCTTCGGTAATAAACTCAACGAATGGCAAATTATAATAAAGACCATACGCTTGTGCAAGATCTAATGGTGTTATCATTTTAGTCGTAAGCAAATAATTTTCTATCGCAAGATCTTGATCTTGAGCAGTTTGACGCAATTGTTGCTCATCTAAGTCTTTGACAAGACCCATCTTTTGCAATGTCTGAAAAATATCATGTATCATATAAAATCCTTAATATAAGACAATTTTTGGTAGCCTTGCTACCCGTGGTATCTTGCATAAACCACGCTGTGTGTTATGCTTATGTATATAAGATCTATTGTAATCTACCATGCACAAAAAAAATATAAAAAAAGGTTTTTTCGTGAATAATAAAAAATATATACTCTCATTCATTATTTTGGGTATATTAAGCACGTTGTGTCATGCTACTCATACAACATCAACAACTCAATCAAATATCCAAGAATCTACCTCAACTCAAACGACAACGCCACAAAAAAAAGAAAAAAAGGGTTTTTTTCATAAAATTAGACAAACTCCTCGTTGCCCGTATTCAACAACTCCTTTAAAAAAATTAAACGCTCAACAGCTCGAAGAAGTCCATACTCACACACAAACTTATAAAATGGACGCTGCATTCACCATTGATTTATTAGAAAGACTTATTGCCTTATCCGATAATCATGCAGGCGTAAAACGATATAAATTACAGCTTGCAGACACTCATTATGCCGCACATCACTTAGAAAAAGCCGCTGCTGGTTATGAAGATTTTGCAGTTATGTATCCTGGCAGCCAAGAGCATGAATATGTTTTATACAAAGCTATGACATGCATGTTTGAACTTTCTTTAGATGCAGATCGTGATCAAACAAATACCAAAAAAACGATTATGCTTATTAAAGAATTTTTAAAACGAGCAACCACACAAACTTTAATAACTCAAGCTCAAGAAATTTTACAAAAATGCTACGATCGTTTATTCGATCACGAAGTATATGTTTTTAATTTTTATCTTAAGAAAAAAAGTTTTGCTCCAGCTCAAAAACGACTTGATTACATCATAAAAACATTTCCATCAATGATAATCAATCTCAACGAAAAAGTAGCAAATTTAGCAGAACAACTCGAACTTGCTCAACATCCAATCAAGCCAACAAAAAAATATTTGCGCCAAAAATTTATTGCATAACATGAAAAGCATGTTAACCGAAACCAAAAAATTAGGTAATGCTGGCGAGCAATTTGTTGCTAATTATTTACAGCACAATGGATTTACCATTTGTACACAAAATTACCGTCAATTTTTTGGTGAAATTGATGTGATTGCCTATAAAAAAAATATGTATGTATTTGTTGAAGTCAAAACTCGCAAGTCTAATGCTATGCCCATGGGCAATTTAATTAGTCCAGCAAAACAATCTAAAATCATTAAAACCGCACAAACTTTTATCGCACAAAATCAATTACACAGTACAAATATTTGTAGATTTGACGTTGCTTTATTGGTAAAAAAAGATGATACCTTTATTATGCAGTACATCGAAAATGCATTTACCAAACCAGAAAGTTCCTATGGTTATTAACAATAGCATAGCACGTTTGATCACTGGTCTTTTCTTAATCCTGTCTGTTTGGCTACTACTTTTTATCTTACAGCCACTATTTTTTGGCATAGCAATGATCTGTTTGATGTTTGGTATGATACAAGAATTACAAAAAATGATGCCCTCAGACTTACGATTCTTACTTTTATTGCCATGGTATCCAATCATTCCCTGCTTGATGCTTATCTACTTGCATCAAAGCGCTGACTATCATCGCCTCGTTGCTTATATTTTTGCACTTGTTTTTACTTTTGATACAGCTTGTTATCTTGCAGGCACAACATATAGCCGATTTGCCATAACTGATAAAATAGTTCCATCGATAAGCAAAGGCAAATCCTGGCAAGGTTTTGGCGGCGGATTGATAGCAACAACACTGGTATTGTGGTATATCAAACAACCCAGCGCATCGCATCTGTTAGAAATCATGTTACTTTCGCTTGTTATCTGCAGTATTGCATTTGCTGGCGATATCTTTGAGTCATATCTTAAACGCTCTGCAGGAATAAAAGATTCGGGTACAATTTTGCCTGGTCATGGTGGCTTGCTCGACCGTTTTGATGCAATTTTATTTGTGACTTATTTTTTCTTTGTATATAAAAATTATCTCATACACATTCTGTAAAAATCGATGACAAAAAAGAGTTGAGTTTATTAATTTTCATAATAGTCCTCAACTCTTTTCTTTTACATAAAAATGTAATTATTTTTTATTTACTACAGCTGAATCTTTAGTCATTCCAAGAGCTCTAGATCCTAAAAATGCTGCATATAAAGCTGCACATGCATAATTAATAGCAGCATCATCTACTCTGTTAAGAGTTTGAAAACTTGCTTTAACACCTTTACCAATAATAGTACATACTAATACTGATGAAGCTGCATTTACAGTTGTATTCATAGCAGCTGCCATATCATGATTTGCTTGCTCTCCAATCTCTTGAACATTTGCTCCATTCAATTGACTGTATGCTAGCAAACTGATCATAAAAAACTTTTTCATAGCTTTACCCTTTGTAAATATAAGACATTTTAATTACATCTATATCATACCAGGGGGGGGGGATTTTGCAACTGGTGCACAGAGTTTTTGAATACCTCTTACAGATCGATATTTTAGAACAAGTTAACTATAAAAAAAGCTCCTTGCTCATCTATAACAGATCAACAAGGAGCTTACAATTTATATTTTTATATCAAAAATATAAAACAACTTAGCTTAAATGCTTTTTCAATAATGCTTGTAGTTGCTTTGGATCACCATTACCACCCATAGCCTTCATACACGTACCAACAAAAAACCCAAATAAATTTTGTTTACCAGATTTAAATTCTGCAACTTGCGCTGGATACTGCTCAAGAACTGCTTTGACAATTGCTTCTAACTCATCTGCGCAACCAACTTGTTTTAAACCTTTTGCATCGATAATTGCTGCAACATCGCCACCATCTGCAGCAATAGTATCAAAAATTTCTTTTGCAGCTTTATTGTTAATCAAACCTTGCTCAACAAACTTAACAATTTGCGCTAATTTAACCGGAGTTACTTTGCAGTCAATAATCTCTTGCTTAAGTTCTTTAATCGATCCTAAAACATCTCGTAATAACCAGTTTACGCATGATTTACTTGCATGGCATGCCATTAATTCTTCAAAATAATGTGTTAATGCTAGATCTGTAGTGATAATATCTGCCTCGTAATCTGACAAGCCAAAATCTTTTTTATAACGTTCGTACTTAGCAAAAGGCATTTCTGGAAATGTTGCTCTGACTTGGTCTAAATGTTCTTGTGAAATGTGTACTAATGCTAAATCTGGATCAGTGAAGAATCGATAATCGGCCATACCTTCTTTTGATCGCATTGCAATCGATTTTCTATTTTTAGAATCCCATAAACGAGTCTGTTGAATAATGCGTTCGCCATTTTCAAGTGCTAAAATTTGGCGCTCAGCTTCGTATTCAATCGCATCGCCAATAAATTTAAATGAATTAATATTTTTTAATTCACAACGAGTCCCAAGAACTGGTGATTCTTTTTTACGAACCGAAAGATTGGTATCTGCACGAAACGAACCTTCTTCCATATTACATGTGCTGACCTGAACATATTGCATAATCGTACGTAAAGCTTTTAAATAAGCACGTGCTTCATCTGCATTATCGATATCTGGCTCACTGACAATCTCGATCAAAGGAGTGCCTGTACGATTTAAATCGACAAAACTTTCTCCAGTAAAATCTGAGTGACTATTTTTTCCTGCATCTTCTTCGATATGAATTCTATTAATTCTAATTTTTTTTGTAGATCCATCTTCCAAACGAATCATCACATAACCATTACGGCAAATTGGATGATCATTTTGAGTAATTTGATAATTCTTTGGTAAATCAGGATAAAAATAATGTTTGCGATCAAATTCTGACATCAAAGATATCTGACAATTTGTACCAAGACCCGCTAAAATTGCAAATTCAACAACTTGTTTATTTAAAACTGGCAAAACTCCAGGATACCCTGCACAGACAGGACAAATATTTTTATTAGGAGTTTGTTCTTGCGCATTAGAGCACGAACAGAAAATTTTTGTTTTGGTATTTAATTGAACGTGAACTTCAATACCTATATCCATTCTATAATCTTGATATCTATCTAACACTGTCATTGTTTTTTCCACTATAATCCTTGCTTTTCATTTTTATATTCAATCGAAAGTCTTATTGCTTATTCTTTAAGTATGCAAGTCGTTAGAAAAATATTCAAGAATCTTTCGACACCAGAACTCTATTTACTATTATTTTGTACTATTATCAACCGCACATCAGATAAAAATATGAAATAAAAATAGATGCTTTAACATGTTTTGTTCTTTATTTTATAACACGTAAAGATTTCTTTTTTTGAATCATAAACAATTATGTTGTAAACTAAATATTATATATAAAAAAAGTCTTTATTAAGGCGAAAATCATGGAAAAACGCTACGAACACGCTACGGCAGATCAAGCAGCTCGAGATATTTGGAAACAAAATAAAACATATACAACAAAATTACAGCGCTCTGCAAACTATACCATCGATACTCCACCACCGACAGTCTCTGGATCATTACATATCGGACATATTTTTTCTTATACACAAGCAGACATTATTGCTCGTTATAAGCGTATGACCGATCATAATGTATTTTATCCATTTGGCTTTGATTGCAATGGCCTTGCAACAGAACGTTTTGTTGAAAAAAAACATAAAACGGGTGTTGCAAAATTAGGTAGAGAAAAATTCATTGAACTGTGTTTATCAACAACAGAAGAAATGAAAAAAGAATTTGTTGCTCTATGGAACACAATCGGTATTTCTGCTGACTTTGAAAAAACATATTCAACGATTGATAAACGAGAACAAAAAGTATCTCAAGAATCATTTGTTCGCCTATTTCATGATAATCATTTGTATCAAAAAAATGAGCCTGCTTTGTTTTGTACAACCTGCAGAACCAGTGTTGCTCAAGCAGAACTTGATGATAAACAAGTTGCAACCAAATTTAATGATCTGCGCTTTACTACAACAACTGGTGAGCATATCGTCATTGCAACAACACGTCCTGAATTGCTCTCATCATGCGTTGCAATTATGTATAATCCTGATGATGCTCGCTATCAACATCTAGCAGATCAAACTGCAATTGTACCAGTATTTGGCAATCACGTACCATTTGTAGCAGATCAAGCAGTACAAATCGAAAAAGGCTCTGGCCTTGTTATGTGTTGTACATTTGGTGATAAAACCGATATCGAATGGTTTAAAAAATTTAATTTTGCCTATAAACAATCAATTGGTTTTGATGGACGCTGGAAAGAAGAAACAGGACCATTAGCTGGATTAAAAGTTCTCGAAGCGCGTGCAAAAATTTTAGAACTATTAACAGAACAAAATCTAGTCCTTGCACAAAAAGATATCGTGCATAACGTCAACATTCACGAACGTTGCAAAAACGAGATTGAATATACCGTTTTACCACAATGGTTTATTAAAGTTGTTGAACATAAAGAAAAGTTCTTAGAACTTGCTGACCAAATCAACTGGTCTCCTGCATACATGAAAACTCGATATATTGATTGGGTAAAAAATTTAAGCTGGGACTGGTGTATTTCTCGTCAACGTGTTTTTGGTATTCCATTTCCTGTATGGTATTGCAACGATTGTCATGCAATTTTAGTTGCAGATATTGATCAATTACCAGTTGACCCACAAGAAACAACCTACAAAAATGGTGCGTGTGATCAATGTTCAAGCACAAACATTCGACCAGAAAAAGACGTGATGGATACATGGAATACCTCATCGATTACACCATACATCGTAAAACAATTATATTATGATACTGACGTATCTCCATTTACCGATACTCATGATTTTTTACCAATGAGCATGCGACCTCAGGCTCATGATATTATTCGCACCTGGGCTTTTTACACCATCATTAAATCTTGGATGCACAGCAATACTATTCCATGGAAAGAAATTGTTATTTCTGGGTTTGTATTAAGTGAACAAAAAGAAAAAATATCAAAATCTCAAGGCAATAGCCCTACAGAACCTGCTACGCTTGTGCAGCAATTTGCACCTGATGCTATTCGTTATTGGACTGCAACAGGCACCTTAGGTCAAGATATCGCATTTTCTATTGATCAAATTAAAATTGGTCAAAAATTGATGACAAAACTATGGAATGCTTTTAGCTTTATCAATATGCATACAAGCGATTATCAACATCCAACAGTACAATCGTATCAATTAGGCGCTGTCAATCAGTGGATACTTGATGCATCAACAACAATGCTCGAAAAATATAAAGCGTCTTTAGATAAAAATGAATTTGGCGCTGGCTTACAAGCAGTTGAAAGATTATTTTGGCATGATTTTTGTGATAATTACTTAGAAATCATTAAAGATCAATTTTTCCATCCAGAAAATTATCAACCTGATGAAATTCAAGCAACTCGTTGGACATTATATGTGGTAGGTTTACGTATTTTGCAATGTTATGCACCATATTTACCACATATTACAGAAAATATTTATCAAGCAATTTATAAAAAAACAGTTGATATAAGCTCACTGCACATTACTCAATTACCAACTACAATGCATACTGTTGATAGTGATAACAATGCTGCAATGGAAAAAATATTAGATATTATCAGCTCTGTGCGTAAATTAAAATCTGAACATCAATTATCACTTAAAGTTGAATTACAAACTTTAATCATTGATCAAGAACTACAATATATTGTCCACCCTCAAGAAAATATCATCAAAGGGGTAACGACAGCAAAAAATATTGAATACGCGCCGGTACAGACGGTACAATTATTACAAGAAAACGATCTATGGACAGCTCAAATTTGCGTTGAGCAAAAATAAAAACTCTTTTTGTAGATAATGCACAAAAGGCCAGCTGATACTAAAATATCAACTGGCCTTTTTTCATATCTTTACAACAATCTGCTTCATAAAAACGCACAACTGTTTACTTCTATGTGAAATAAAATTTATTATGAAATAAAACAATACTAATTCAATTAAAAATAAAAACAGGAGATTTAATGAATATAAAATATATAGTTTTAATGATTGCTATATGCACATCAACACTTACAAGCTAATTATGACTTATTAAAAGCAATTAAAAATCAAGACATTCAAGATATTACGCTTGCTTTGCAACAAGGAGCAGATCCTGCAACGCAAGATGTATCTGGAATATCTGCACTACAAATAGGATTTGCAACTAAAAATTCAGAAATTATCGAATTATTGACCAATGAGACATCACTTATATTTGATGAAATATCATCTGTACCATCAGATACAACTGATAGTAACAGCCCTGTGCAAGATGAAAGCGCACAATCTGACGCTCAAGAAGTTGATGAAAATTATCGATTTTTTGAACAAGCACGCAAAGCAATTGATGAAAATGATCGTAAAAAATTTTATACTATCCTGAATGCTTCACAATATTCAATTTTAACAACAGTGGATAGTAAAGGCAGAAACCTTTTAATGTATGCTGCACATGAAAACTAACCTGACATGATCGATGTTTTACTAACAGAGTATTCAAATATTAATGATCAAGGTAATTTTGGTAATACTGCTTTAATATATGCAATACTAAATCAATCAATACAAGCAATAAAAAGATTATTAAATGATAAAGATATTGATATAACGATCAAAAATAATGAAGGCCTTAGCGCATATGATCTAGCAATCCAAGGAAAAAATAAATATATAGTAAATCTATTAGTTGAAAAATTTCCTCATATTGTCCAACAACCTATAGATAATGCATCACCTCAAGCCTTGTTATTACAAGCCATTGAACAGCACAATTTAGAAAATATCTTGCATGCTTTATCAGATGGCGCTGATATTAACGCAAAAGACGCAGAAGGGAAAACCCCATTAATGCTTGCTGCACAATGTGGTGGCATAGAAGTTGTACAATTACTTATAGAACAAGGAGCTAACTTAAAAGCAAAAGATAAAAATGGTATGACTGCATTTTTAATAAGCGCTGCAAGCACATATAATGATGATCCTATTCATAAGCTCATCGCTACTGGATCAAATAATTCAAACGTTGTTGATTATTTATTACATATAAATCCAGAACTTATAAATGAAGTCAATAATAAAAAATGGACAGCTTTAATGCTTGCTGTTGCATCTAATAATATGGCAACAATTTCACGACTTTTACATCATGATAAGATCTCGATCAATGCTCAAAATGATGATGGAAATACTGCTTTAATGATTGCTGTAAACAATAATAATGCTGATATAGTCAATTTATTAATAGGTCAAGGTGTAGAGTGGCAAGATCTATTGAACAATAAAAGACAGTCAGCTTTTAAAATAGCTGAAGTTAATGATAATTCAAAAATAATAAAAATTTTTCAAAACGATATTGAACGAAATTTATACAAATCTAGAAAATAAAAACCACTTTTTTCAATTATTCATATAGCTTAAAAAAGGCCAGCTAATATTTTACTATCAGCTGGCCTTTGATTTTTAATGTATAAGATTTTTTGCAGAAATATGCTCTATCTTTTTTTCTTCAATAACTTTTTCTATTTTTATAGCATGCTGACAACAAAACGCTTGTTGACCACAGACTATAAGCAGTAACAGCAAAGCTGTCATAACTTGTATCTTCATGGCTTTATCCACTACATAACGAACTTTATCGATAGTTTTATACATATCGATAGACAAGGACAGAATAACATCTGCTCTTGTACTTAATTTTAACGGGAAATCATTGTATTTTTATCTGGCGATGGCCAATTGACCTTTGACCTGCTTTTGAAAAATATAATAGGTAATAACGAATGAAAAGGAGGTTGATGAAGTTACATGATTGCAACATAAACATCTTTTTTTTGTAACTTGTGAAAATATCATAATGAACCCTTTTTTCTGTTATCGTGTAGCATGCATAATTACAACCTACACAGTTATATCTTGCAGACGATTATAGAAAAAAAATAGTACATTTAGCAAGCAATCATTTACTTTCCGACACAAAATTCTCTAAAAATAGCATCCAGAGCATCTTCACTGACAGTTTTTCCTGTAAGTTGTGATAACTTTGAAATAGCATCATTTATTAAAATTACTAATAACTCATAATCAATTCGTATGGATATACGATTTTTAATACATTCTAATTCTTGTTCCAATAATAATAAAAGTGAATACTGTCTTTTATTTAAAAGACATGGCGATTGACCAATCTGCATCAACGCATTAATTTTTTCATCAATTTTCATACGTAATTGATCAACGTTGATGTTTTTTAAAACTGAAACATCTACAACCTGATCTTGAGATAAAAATGGTAACAAATGCCGACCCGCATCAATTTTATTTTGCACAAAAATAATTTTATCTGCATGCTTTTGTGCAATAGATTGATACACTGCAATATCTTGCTGATTATATTGTATCGATGCATCAAATACCATTAAAATTATATCTGACGAAGTAACTTCATCAAATGATCTATCAATACCAATTTTTTCAACAACATCATCTGAATCTCGCAAACCGGCAGTATCAACAAAGGTCATAAATGCTCCATTGCTATACATTCCAGCTTCGATCGTATCACGAGTTGTCCCAGCAATATCTGTAACAATTGCTCGTTTGCGATTAATTAATGCATTAAACAAAGACGATTTGCCTGCATTCACCGATCCAACAAGAGCAATACGAACGCCTTGCGTAACATACCCTCGTTTATCAAATGTTTGTAAAACTTGAACAATATCAGCTTGAACTTTATCCAGTCGCTGCACAATTGCAGGACCAAATGACATTTCTTCATCTAAAAATTCAAAACTTGCTTCACACAAACCAATAATTGCAATTAACTGCTTTTCAATCGTTGCAATCCATGATGAAAAACTACCTTCAAGTTGTCGCAATGACTGCTTTAATGCTTGTGTCGTTTGCGCATGAATTAATTCATTAATCGCTTCAGCTTGCACCAAATCAACTTTACCATGCAAAACAGCTCTGCGGGTAAATTCTCCTTGATCTGCAAGACGAGCTCCAGCACGAATAATAATATCAATAATATGTTCAACTAAAAATTGATTATTATGACAAGTAATCTCAACAACATCTTGACCTGTAAAAGTTTTTGGAGCACGCATTAAAAGAAATAAAACTTGATCAACATGCTGACCTTGTGTATCAACAACCCATCCATAATGAATGGTATGAGAAATCTGATCGATTAATTTTTTATGACCTGCAAGAGCTGATATAGAATCAACAATCTCTACTGCTCGATCTCCAGAAACTCGTAACATAGCAATAGCACCAGCCCCTTGTGGTGTTGCCTGAGCTACAATAACTTGTTCATCCTTCAATTCCATCATGATACAATCTTACTTACTAACGTCATCATTATTCATTCTTTTTAGATTGCTCATAAGACACTGTATCAAGTACTGCTTGAGTATGCGTATCATTATTTTTTACTTCTACCGATTTATTACTTCCAGAAATTTCTGGATTATCAGTAGCTAAAGGACGACGTTTCATTTTTACAAAAGGTCGTTTTTGACTTGTCTGAGCTTGAGAAACATTGGCATGTTGATCATGTGATGAATGGGACTTAATATCAATATGCAATGATTCAATTTTAGCAACAATATCTGTAACAGGATGCACTATTTTTTGATCATTTTTTTCAATAATCTGCTCTACTACCTGATTTTTAGTAACATTTTTATCTGCTTGAGCATCCATAAACTTGTCATAACTTTCAAACTTCGGTTTGACAACTTTAGTATTTTCTACTTTTTGTTGAGGCTTTTCTGCTAATCCAGCTTGATTACCATGACGAGAAACATTAGCAACGATTTTTTGAGACTGAACTTTTTTTAACACCTTAGTGACATCGCGAGCAACATCTTCTTTTTTATCTAATTGCTGCACAACTTTTTTCTGATCTAGTGGTTGATGAGCAACTTTTAAGACAACTTGCGTTGTATTTTTTTTATCATGATTACGCTGTTGGTCAACTTTATGTACAACTTTTTCTTGAGCTTGAACTGGCTGCTTTACTTGCTTTGGTTGCTGCGCTTGAGTATTATTATGCTGAACATTTTTTTGATTCTGCACAGGCTTTGTCTGCAATACAGGTTTTTGCTGATTATTTTGAGCTGAAGCATTCTGCTGAGCAACTTGTTTTTTTTGTTGATTTTGATTGTTTGAATCTTGCGGACGATGCTGCTTTTTCTTTTGAGTATGCCCAATGACAACATTTTTATTTAATTCTTGATCAATAACATCTAATTGTGTTGGATTTTTTAAATGTTTATTACCAAAAAAATTTGCATATTCTTTTTGTTTTAAAACAGTCGGAATTAAAGAATCAGACTTATGCGTATTTTTAAAAAATAAAACAACTTTCGCTTTTTGACCGCCAAAACCAAAAAAGCCGGAAGTATGTTCTTGTAAAACACGAATAAAATATTCTTCTGGTTTTCCTGCTTTCATCCATGCAGCTTCAATAGCCTTTGCTACCGTAGAACCTTGTACAACAACTGATTTCATGATTGAATACCCTTATCAAAGCCTGATTGTCATACAATAGTACAATTCAAAAAGCTTATTAAAGTTAATTTATGTAAAATTAAGACAAAAAATCAAGGCGATTTTTATTTTTTGATGATTTTTATGAAATTTACACAGATAAATTAAATTTGCAATACTTTATGTGATGATTTATCACACTCCATTTTATAGTATTATATATTTTATTAAAAAATAGATAAAAAAATGGAGTGGGAAACGGGATTCGAACCCGCGACCTTTGCCTTGGCAAGGCAACGCTCTACCAGCTGAGCTATTCCCACACAGTAAATTTCATAAGTTATGAATATATAATACCATCTCTGACAACAATGTCAATTCAACTGCGCGACAAATTTCAGATTTTATCAAAAATATAAAAAACCCATAGATTCACATCGCTTATACAAGAACGAATTTGAACCTATGGGTACAATATCAAATATTATTCTATTGATTCTAATAAACTTTCTTCTGACTTTGCTTGCCGTAAAAAAGCTGGAATATCAAGTGAATCAGCTTCTTGATGATATCCTACTTTTTGCATATTTGTAGGATAAGCAGATTGTACATGTGCTTGTGATTGTTGATGTTGCACAACTACATCATCTTTTATGAGTTCTAAAACATTATCTTCTGCTCGCTGCAAGTAATCATTACGCTCAAGAGCCTGGCTTTGAACGAAAGCTTGCTGCATGTGCAATTGCTCTGCTGGCATATCAAAAGATTTTTTATCTGCAAGAGCTGTTGCGTAGACTGAATGCACTGCCGCTGGAGCGTCAAATCCTGTTGCAATAACAGAAACTATCACTCTATCGCCCATATTTGGATCAATAACTGAACCTAAAATAATATGAGCACTATCATTTGATTCATCATAAATAACTGATGCAGCATCATTAATTTCATGTAGGGTTAAATTGATGCCACCTGTTATGTTTAATAAAATACCACGAGCTTTTTTGATATCCATATTTTCGATCAAATGAGAAGCAATCGCTTGTTGTGCTGCAACACGAGCACGATCTGGCCCTTGAGCAGACCCTGCACCCATCATAGCAAGCCCCATACCTTTCATTGTTGCACGCAAATCGGCAAAATCAACGTTAATATGGCCTGGCTGTGTAATAATATCAGAAATACTTTTTACCGAATGAATAAGCAACTCATCAATCATAGAAAACGATTCAATCATAGAAACAGAACGATCAACAACATCTAATAATTTTTGATTTGGCACAATAATTAACGTATCAACTTCTTTTTTAAGAAGCTCCAAAGATTCTTCTGCCACAGTCATACGACGCTTGCCTTCAAAGCCAAAAGGCTTTGTCACCACAGCTATTGATAAAATTCCTCGCTCTTTTAATGCTTTCGCGATCACCGGAGCACCGCCAGAACCAGTTCCACCACCCATACCAGCGGCTAAAAAAACTATATCTGCATCGCCAATAGCTTCCATAATCTTATCTAAATCTTCTTCTGTTGCCCTACGCCCCAAATCTGGATTTGCTCCAGAACCTAACCCTTTTGTAGCTTTTTTACCTAATTGAATTTTTTTTAACGCATTTGATCGATATAATGCTTGCGAATCTGTATTAGCAACAATAAAATCAATATGCTGCAATTCTGAAGCAATCATACTATTAACGGTATTACCTCCAGCTCCACCAACCCCTACCACCTTAATTGTTACATGAACATCTTGTCGAAATTCAACATCTTTATCAAAAGCTATCATAACCTCTCCTTTATAAACTGACAGATAAACTCATGTTAAAAAACAAATAAGTCATAGCCTGTCGTATCAGAAAGATTTTGTAAAGAATCTATCATAATTTAGCTCAAGGTAACTGAAAGTATCAGAAGTTTATGAATAAAAATGACCTTCTTATAGAAAGCCATTTTTATTATAAAAAATTATTATATGCTTTAAAAAAAATCTGAAATCCAAGACTTCATACGAACGAATATTTTTTGAATTAAAGGACCTTGCATACTATCCATAGAACCATGCTTATTACCTTTTATCGCAAACATTAATAATCCATAACCTGTTGCATACATAGGATTTTGTAAAGAATCTGGAATAATTTGCTCTGTCTTAGGAACGCCAATACGCACAGGTGTTGATAAAATATTTTGAGCAAGCTCTTGCATGCCATCCAATAAAGATCCGCCTCCAGTAATGACCAATCCTGTTACCATAAAATGACGCAACTGATTATTTTCAATTTCATGATGCACCATCATACATAACTCTTGAGCTCGAGCTTGCAAAATAAAAGCTATATGAGACTTATCAACCGTCTGCGTTTGATTTCCTTGTGCTGTCATAACTTCCACCAATTGATCTTGCAATAAAGAATCATCAAACCCTACATAACCAGCCTCATGCTTAATTCTTTGCGCATCCGTAATATTTGCTCTCAATCCAACCGCAAGATCATTAGTAAAATGATTGCCCGCAATAGGAATTACTTTGGTAAAACGAATCGTACCATTTTGATAGACTGCAAAATCAGAAGTTCCGCCACCAATATCTAACACCCCGACTCCTAACTTTCGTTCATCTAAACTTAAAACACCATCTGCTGAAGCCAGTTGCTCAAGGACAATATCTTGTACCTTAATACCAATCATCTCACA
>CANCGK010000005.1 GCA_947377595.1 bacterium
ATCTTAGATAGACGACTTGAAATAATAGTGGAAACTTTCATACAGCTACTCTTTTTTACGTTACAGGGAAATTGCCCATGAAATTTTATCGTTTACTTAGTATCATGATAACATCTTTATCATTACCATTACAAGCACAAGGTTTTATACCAAAATGGATTGATACACTGACATCAAAATTTAATAATACCACTGATGTCATTACTCATAAAGAATTTAAAAATGCTCAGCAATTACAATTGCATAATATGATAGGCAGTATTGTTATCAATAGCTGGAAGCAAGATTCTATCGCCATAGAAATTATCGAAAGTGGTTCACTGCAATTTCATAAAAATATAAAAATTGATATGGAACAAATTGAAGATCTTGTAAAAATTCATACAATTTTTTTAGATGAAGCGCTTAAAGGTTCGGTTATTTTTAATATTTTATTACCTGATCATGTTGACCTTGCAATCTTCACACAACAAGGAGACATTATCATCAAAGATATTCACGGATCTATTGATGTACAAACATTACAAGGATCTATTACATTACACAATGCAGACGGAAATGTAGACGCACAAACTCGTGATGGTAATATTGTCATTCGCACCGACACCATACAACCTGATAAAAAATTTACTTTAGCATCGGGCAAAGGCAATGTAGAACTATCTACAACAACCATGTTACAAACATCAATTAATGCTCAAGCTCTTGCGGGGAAAGTTCAATCACAAATTCCTGTAACACTTGCAAGCCAGACTACTGAGCTCAACCCTGCTGCGTGGAAAAACTTTCAGCAATCCGTGCAAGGAACTATTGGTAGTCCTCAAGCAGAGCTGAATATAGTTGCATATCAAGGATCAATTACAATCACAAATCATACTATAAAAAAATAATTATTTCATACAATACAAGGAGATATATGAAACATGCTATAAAAATCAGTAGCTTAATCTATTTAATCTACTCGACATCAACACTATTGAGCGTTGAATGCACATCACAAACTGATTTAATTAATTCGACAAGTCAAAAAATTGTTATTGATTTTATGCTCGATGATAATGAAGTTATTTTAGAAAACTCAATACACGCATCAGTTGATCATCCTGATATAACTATTGAATCAATCAGAATCAATACATCTGCAACTAAAAAATATGTACCAGAGTTTCAACAAAAAAAATATGTTTATGATAAGAATTTTCAAGTCAATATGATTGTCAAATCATCTGACAATAAACATGCATTACGCGCTATGTTACATGTCAGCTATTTATCAAATCTCAAAAGCTCCACTCTTGATGTACAAGTTCCTATAAAATTTTCTTCATTAGCTTCATATAACGATGGAGTAGATCTTATCACATTAAAAAAACCCATAACCACTGTAGCTGACGATAAAAATATAGAACAAAAAAATAAATCTTGGACAGCTTCTTTGCAAAACTTAGTAGAAAAAACACAATCACCATGGGCTCAAATTTTATTTGCATTACTCCTTGGACTTTTATTAAGTTTAACTCCTTGTATTTATCCAATGATTCCAATTACTATAGGAATTTTGCATAGTCAAGGTCGTAAATCTTTGCTCCATGATTTCATCAATTCTTTATCTTATGCTTGTGGACTTGCAACAACATTTTCTTGTTTAGGCTTATTGGCAACTGTTGCAGGAAGTTCATTTGGATCTTTATTATCACAAACCCCTTTTGTCATTTGCCTGGTCATATTTATTGGATATATGTCTCTGACCATGATTGGTATTATCGATATGTATATTCCACCTTTTATGAAAGGTGAGGTAAAATTATATAAAAATTTTGGACCATACATGGCTTCATATATTTTTGGAGCAATTAGCGGAACGATTGCAAGTCCATGCGTGTCTCCAGGATTAGCTTTATTACTTAGTATTGTTGCAACACTGGGAAGCAAAATATTAGGATTTTTACTATTATTTGCATTTGGCATTGGTTTAAGCATTCCATTAATTCTTATTGGAACGTTCTCGAATTCTTTATATCTTTTACCAAAATCTGGTATGTGGATGGTCGAAATAAAAAAAGGACTTGGATTTTTCATGATGGCAACATGTTTTTATTATCTTGCTAACATAGCTCCAATTGCAGTTGTATATTGGTTGTTTACTGCATTTACTTTTTTTATGGCTTTATTTTATTTATACGGCGCACATCAAGATAATATATATAAAAATTTATATACCGTCATTGGTATTATCATGATGAGTACAACTATAATTATGATAACAAAATCTTACGAAAAAACTTTTTATCATCACGTCCTTGTAGATGATATATCAGTTGCATGGCAAGAGAATTATATAATAGCACTTGACCAAGCGCAAAAAAATAATAAACTCTTACTCGTAGATTTTTGGGCAAATCATTGTACTATGTGCAAAGCTCTTGATAAAAAAGTATTTAAATCTCAACTATTTTGTGAAAAAACAGCTGACATAGTTACTTTTGTAAAAATTGATGCAACTCATAGCAACAATCCTGAATATATACAACTAAAAGAACAGTATAAAGTATATGCTCAACCAACATTATTATTGATAGATCCAGCAAGTCAAATCGTTCTAAAAAAATGGACAACAGAGCCATATAATATGACAATTGAAGAATTTATAGAACAAATTGTATCTATGAAAAAATAACTACAAAAGCTTGTAGTATGAAGCGCTCGGTAAGAGTAAAGAGGGGAACTAAAAATTCCCCTCTTATATTTATACTGTTTTTATCTTGATAAGCAATGCCATGATTTACCCAAAAATCGGGTACGATTGATGATGACCGACTTGTTCTTTTTTACGCGCAATATCTTTAATAATTTTATGAATTGCTTGATCTATCATCATATACATATCCATACCCTGACGATGAATTGTTTTATGATACTGCTGAGAATTTATTGTACATGCTACTTTATAAAAGTGCTTATGACAATGAGGCTCTAAAACAATATCTATCGAAGCTTGCGATGAACTTCTTTTAAAAAATTTATCTAATTTTGAAAGTTTGTTGGAAATATATTTTTCTATAGCATCAGAATGAGCCATACAACGAAACATGATTCTTTTGTGCATAAAATACCCTTCATTAACAACTATGAAATTATTTTTGCTTGCATTCATCATACTCTCTGATCAGATCATACTCCTAATTTTTATAGAAATCGATATTTTTTTTATTTTTTAAAATTATTAAAATTCTACTGACGAGCTGAATCTATAACATAGCAAGAACAAAGCCCGCTCTATAGCTATGTATAGAGCGGGCTGTAAAAAATCATATCTACAAAAAATTATTTTAATTATTAGTCAAAGCGGGACCTTTTTTTGTTCTAACATTAAAAATAACAGGGACACTTTTTAAGTTAACTGCTTTACGCAAAACATTTTCATAAAAAGCAAATTGATTTTGTCCGAACAATTCTGGATTTCTGACAATCAAATCAATACGCATTGGAGCAGCACTTGTCTGAATTGCTTTGTAGAATGTCAACATTTTACCATTTTTATATAATGGAGTTTTTAACAATGCTTGTTTAAATAAATCAGTTAAATATACGTCAGTTAAACGCTGTTCATAACGTTCCCAAACAGTTTCAACCAATGGTAATATTTTATTAATATTTTTACCATCCAAACAAGAAATTTTCATGACTTCTATTTTTTTCATGATAAATTCGTATTCTTCCATGCTACTATCAAGCTGCTGTAACATTTCTGGCGTAAACAAATCTAATTTGTTCACTAATAAAATCAATGCTGAACCATTATCAAATGCATATTCAGCTAGCTTTAAAACTTGAGCTGACAAATGAGGTTCGCTTGCATCCATCAATAATAAAACCATATGAGCATGACGAATAGCTTGCAAACTATTTTTCACCATCATCGTTTCTAAACCATCTTCAACAGTTCTTTGACGACGAATACCTGCTGTATCTACAAGCTCGAAAATAGCTTTATTAAAATTAATGCGCTTACGCAATGCTTCGCGAGTCGTACCTTCCATATCAGAAACGATAGCAAAATCTTCATTACTCAAACGATTAATTAAAGATGATTTCCCTGCATTAGGTCTTCCAACCAGTGTAATACGAGGAATCAAAGGACCTTGCGTAAAGACTGGTGTTGCAGCATGCAATACTTGCACAACTGCATCAAGCAAATCTCCAATACCAAGAGAGTGGTGTGATGATACGCCATACACTTGATTAAAGCCTAATTGCTCAAATTCATACAAACGCATACGAGTATAATCATTTTCAACTTTATTAATCACAAGAAAAATTTTACATTTATCATGTTGCAATTTTAATAATTTACGTGCGATACGTTTATCTTCTTGCGTAATACCAACCTGAATATCACAAACAAATAAAATTGCTTGAGCATCTTGAATTGCTTTTTCTGCTTTATTATAAATTTGCTGTGAAATAAAATCTTGTTTTTTAACTAAAGAAATTCCACCAGTATCAATCAAATTAAATGCAACGCCATTCCATTCTGCTGACTCTGTAATTGTATCGCGAGTAACACCTTCTTCATCTAATACGATACTACGTTGTGTTTGCGAAATTTTATTAAATAATGTTGATTTACCAACATTTGTTCTACCAACAATGACAACATTTGCCAAATTATTCATATATATCCCTACTAATTTCTGTAATGACTCCATCAAAATGCTTCATCAACTCGTGAGCCAATTTCCATGTTGCCTGACAAGATACATCCACTTTTTCTATCTGTTTTTGCTGTGATTCTACCGATGTATATTCTATATTTTTGACATGATTGCCATAGTTTGTTGCAATCTCATTTTTTCCTTGAATAGCAAATTCAAAATTATAATGCAACTGAACTTGATGACCAAATGCATGTTGTAAAATCAACGACCACTTCTTTTTTTCTTTTTCTAAAACATCAGAAAATAATATAAATTTTTTAAGGAATGAAACTGATACAATAGAAGTTATAGTATCAAATTTTATAAAAGATGCTTCCATAAACATAGTAACCAAAATCAAATCATCAAAAGCTTTTATATTGCTGATAAAATTTTGCCACTTTTGCAAACCATGATCAACATCATTGTGTATAGCTACATCTACTGTTTCTTCTTGCGCATCAAACTCATTATTTATTTTTTTTTTTGAAATCCTGAACAGTCTCTTGCATATACTGTAACAAAACCATTTCTAGAAAACGTAATTTTTTAGTAGTTCGTGCTAAATTTTGTTCTTGACTGCACAAAATTCCAAATAATCTAATTAAGTGAACAATCGATATTTTTTCAATAGATTGTTTCATATCAGAAGGCAAATCAATAAAACGTCGAGCCGAAACATGATACTGTATCAAAATTGCATCATATACTAGCTCGGTTAATTGAGCCCATAAATATTCTATTGATAACTCATATTTTTCTAATGACGAACAAAACTGCAATAATTCATGCACATCTTGAGACACTATTTTTTCAAAAAGCTCAAACAACGCAGATTCATCAATATGTCCTAAAATAGAAAGTACTGACTCTTTAGATATTTTTTTGGTTGCGAATCGAACTTGTTCTAACAAATTAATTGCATCTCGAACCGATCCTCCAGCCTCTTGAGCAATAACAGCAAGACCCGTAGTATCTGCTGGGATATTTTCAACGCTACAAATTTTTTCAAGATGATCAGTGATCACTTGCGTATCAACTGGATCAAAAAATATTTGAAAACATCTTGATTTAACCGTCTCTAATATTTTTTGCATATCCGTCGTTGCTAAAATAAAAATAACTGACATTGGCGGCTCTTCTAAAATTTTTAAAAATGCATTAAAAGCAGCCTTACTCAACATGTGAGCTTCATCAATTAAATATATTTTTTTTGAACTTAATAATGGTAAAAATGAAGATGCATCAATAATATTTCTGACATTATCTACACCTGTATGCGACGCTGCATCAATTTCTATAAAATCTGGATGCTGCGATTTACTCATTGCAAGACATGATGGACAAGTAAGACAAGGAATAGATACTTTACGAGGATCTTGTTGAAATTCTGCTAGACGAGCACAATTAACAGCTGCAGCAAAAATTCGAGCTGTTGATGTTTTGCCACACCCTCGTTGCCCTGCAAAAAGATATACCGGAAAAAATTGCTTTAAATATAAACTATTTTGCAAAATACGAATAGCTAATGACTGACCAATAACTTCTTGAAAGTTTTTAGACCGCCATTTACGCGTTAAATTTAATTCAGTTTTTTCCATACTTGCAATCTTTTATGAAATGAAAAGGGAAGTTAATACAAAACTATGAATACCCTTGCTGCTTCCTTTCGGACCTGACAAATTAAATATCATACTTTTTATTAACTTCCCCAATTTTATTACGAACTTAAATTTACAGTCAGACTACAATGTTACGTATCAAAACATACACATCATTCTAAATGGCCCGCCATACGTAGCTCGATAGAGCGAAGTATGGTGGAGAGAGAGGGATTCGAACCCTCGATGCCCTTTTACAGGCATACATGATTTCCAATCATGCTCTTTCGACCACTCAGACATCTCTCCTGTAAATTTCTAAAGCTTACTTACCAGCTTCTAATTGCTCTGCAAGTTCTTTAGCTAATTCTTCTTGCTTTTCAGCAATCGCTAATTTAGCTTCGAAAGCATTTACAGGTTTTTTAGCAACAGGTTGTTGTTTTGCATTTTTTGCTTGTGCTGTAGCTTTTTTAGCTGCTAAGTCTGAAGCTTGTGCAATTGCTAAAGCTTCTTCTTGTAAATTCTTTTTATCAAGGCCGCGTGCTGCACCAGCTGCTAAATAGTCTAAAACTAATTTAATCGCTTTTGGTGAATCATCGTTTCCTGGAATAACAAAATCAACACCATCTGGATTTGCGTTTGAGTCAACCAATGCTACAACAGGAACACCTGCAGAGATAGCTTCTTGTAAAGCTGTATGCTCTTTTTTAACATCGATTAAAACAATTGCTCCGATTGGCATTTTTAAGTCAATCAAACCACCAACAGTTTTTTTCAAACGGTCAGCTGATTTTTGGAATGTAACAAATTCTTTTTTAGTGTAACTGCTATCTTCTGATTTTTTGATAACATCTTCAAGGTGTAAGAATTTTGTTACAGCTTTTTTAACTTGGTAGAAGTTAGTGATTGTTCCACCTAACCAACGATGACTTACAAATGGCATATTCAAATTTTGGCCAATAGATTCAATCATTCCTTTAGCTGATTTTTTAGTACCAACCCAAAGAATAGTTTCGCCACGTGCTGCAACTTCTTCTAAGAATTTTGAAGATTTTTCTAAATTGAAAGCAATTTTAGAAACATCGATTAAATGAACACCATTTCTATGTCCCCAAATATAAGGAGCCATTTTTGGGCACCAGCGAGATTTTTGGTGTCCGAAGTGCAAACCAGCTTGAATTAAATCACGAAACTCTATCATAAAAATACCTTTTAATGTCCTTTTACAAGGAAAAAATTTTATAAACACATGAACATTGTGACGCCTACGCTGCGCCGTATTCTTCATTAAAATAATGAGAACACTCATACAAAACTCAATAAAAATTTTGTATGTAAATAATTTCACGTAGATTATGTTTTGTTTTTTATATACTTAATAAGTCTACTTAAAATATCAAAAAGCGCAATAATTTAACAGTATTTTTCACTTTAAACCAATGACTTCATTATTTTCAATTGCCTGAGTGTATCTTTTACCAAGCCACCATGCAACAAAAATCCATAATGCAATAATTGTAGAAAAGAAAGAAATATAAATCAAATTGAAAGCTAATGTACCAGCAGAAACGTTTTTAACCGATTCGATAAATGCTGAGCTACATGTTTTTGATATTTTCATACCAAAAGAATCAATCCAAGATTTAGATTTATATTTGATATCTTTTACCGTTGGAATATACAAACTTTCTCGTAATGGTGATGCAAACGCATAGTTTAAAACACCAAGACCAGTAAATACAACTAACACTGCATTTTCATCGTATGTTGTCATAAAATAAACAAGCAAACATCCAATTAAAATAGGCGTTAAAATTAAACAAGTACGCTCGCCAAGTTTTTTAAGTAAAACTCGTGTACCAAAGAATGATACAAAAAAGCCTATAAAATGAATAAATGCACGCTGGCCAAACATTTTAGCAGAAAATCCGCCCGCATCTTGCAAAATACCAATGCGTTGATATGACAAAACAACATTTAATAATTCATAAAAAAAGATAATAGCAAAAATAGCTAAAATATACGGCTCTTTAAACATAATAGAAAGTCCAGAAAAAGCTCCAGTTTTATAGGTACCCTGTTCTTCTTCTTTCTTCTCTTCTTGATAAACAGCTTCGTATCCATGTAAATTCTCTTGATTACCCTCTTTTAAAAGATAAAAAATAATAATCGGCGCTATACATAACAAAATTGAAGCTATCATAAGTAATAATTGATGAATAAAAATATCAGATAAGCCAATATTTCCCAACATACTGGTTGGAGTTAACAACATCCATGCAAGGCCTGCAGTAAACATACCACCAAACTTTGAACCTGCTATCATCAACGTATACCCTTTTTTTGCTGTTTCTGGCGCTGTTACAGAGTTTGCAAAAGACCAAAACAAACTAACAACAAAAGGAATAGCTCCTTCATAAAATAAATAAATAAACCAACCAAAATAACGATCTGCACTTGCTACAGTATTTTGCATACCCATAACTGGATCTGCTAAAAAATAAGCAATAACCAATCCTACAAATCCATATAATCCATTATAAAAACACAGTAAATGGAATTTACTCAAATTATCCACTAGTTTTGCATATAGCATTGTTGCAGGAATCAACATGAACATTGAAATAAATTTTACTCGCCCCATGTAAGCCTTACCTACAAATAGCACGAATAAAATATCTTTCATCTCTTTTAAAACTGTATAAGCGCCAATCACACAAAAAAATGCGAGCGACAATAAACATATTTTAAATAGATCTCTTTTGCTTAAATCAAAAGATAAACCCATTTTTTTCAATAGATGCGTCATACAAGCCTTTCTTTTTTAATAAAATATCACAACTCAATACAATTTTATTTTTGCAATAATTTAATAATTGGTAAATCTGGTTCAGGATAAACATAAAGAGATAGTTCTTGAGCTGTAACCCAAGCCATTGCAGAATGCTCATTTAACTTAATATCACCATCATAAAAATGAACTTTAAATACACACATATCATAAACTAAATCCTTATGAATAAATGTGCTCGTACAAAAATAATCCCCAACAACAGCTTTAATGCTTAACTCTTCATATAATTCTCGATATAAACACTCTTCTAAAGTCTCACCTTCCTCAACTTTACCCCCAGGAAACTCCCACAAACCACATAAAGCATCTTGTTTTGCTCTTTGAGCTATCAAAAATTTACCATTTTTTTCAATAACAGCTGCTGCTATATATTTTTTATTAGGATCAGGATAGTTCTGCATGTTCATAAATCCATTTCATTATTCTTGTATTAGATGTTTCATTATAAATATCATTTAAAACTTCAGCAGCATTTTCTATTTTGGGCATTACTTCTTCAGTCATTTTTTCAGAATGATCTTTAGCTAATAATGCTAAAACTTGAGTCCTTGTTTTATCATAAATTTGTGTAAAATTAGCTTTCATTGTAACATGACCAAGCTTTAAATCCTTAGCCTTTTCTTCTGGTAAACGAGATTTCAAATCATTATATACTAATTCTGTCACAAATGAAAAAAAGCCCATATCATATGGCAAGCCAGTATAAATATCAGTACTACGCGAAGAAACAGTACAGCATAAATAATTATCTTCAACATAAAACTGCATACCCAAAGTACATGGAAAATCTAAACTCGTAGTAATTTTATGCATAGGCTGATTAATATTTATAAACGCCTTTCTTGAATCTAAATTTTTTTCTAAATTTAACATAACCCAATCATATTGAGTAATATTCCCAGCTTCAGGTATTCTTTGATGAAAAACATAATACCCATAATTAGATGCTATCTTACCTTCTTGATCAGCCAATGTAGTCCAAACTGATGAAGCTTGAGACAAACCATCTTTAACATCCAAACTACCTTTAAAATAAGCCAATAATTCTCGAGCAAAATATTTTTTCGCAGTCTTTCCTCGAATTAAATGTAAACGTCTTTCTGGATTAATTAACGTAAAATCAACATCACAAGATTGCTGCCCACTACCAGCCCTTGCATGAAATCTTTTACCATTTCTTTCTATATGGCGCGCACCAGACAAAACCAATTCATCTAAATTATTTCCTACAATAGAAACAGTTGATTTAATTTTTTTTGTTTGACAATCAACACCTTGAGGCGCAATTGGAGCTAAATAAAACAAACCTATAAATAGTAAAATTTTCATCTTTTCATACAACACAATAAACCCTATTCCAAATAGTTAAATTTTATATCTTACAAATTCAATAATTGCTCAAAACTATTAACCTTTTTATAAAAAATAAAACAAAACTCCTTAGACCCCCCACAAACAATAATTATATACTTTAACTTTGAATAATTTCATTTGATTCAACAGCTTTTTCATATCTACGACCAAGTAAATATGCAGTCACAAACCAAGCACCAATCAAAATAGAAAAGAATGCACCATAGACATAATAAAATGCTGCAGTTCCTGGCATTGCAGTTTTAACAATATCAACAAAGATAGATCCTGAAGATTTTGAAATTTTTGTTCCAAAAGAATCGATCCACGATTTCGCCTTAAACTTAATATCCTTCATTGTTGGAATATACAAGCTTTCACACAATTGCTTTGAAAAAGAGTAATTAATAGAACGCAAGCCGACGAAAACATGCAACATTGCTTCTGGAGTTTGCACAACCATAAAATAAATTAATAGCAAACCGACTAAAGCTGGAATCATTAATAAACAATACTTTTCGCCATATTTTTTTAATAAAATACGAACACCAAAGAATGATAATAACAATCCATAAAAATGCATCCAGAATGTCTGCAAGAACATTGAGCCTGTAAATTCTGCAATACTAAATGCTCCAGATGTTGACGCTGCAGCTTTTAACAAACAAATTCTTTGATAATTTAAAACAACGTTCAAAAGTTCATAAAAGAAAACTAAAGAAAATATTCCTAAAATATACGGCGACTCGAGCATAATTTGCAAGCCAGAAAACATACCTGTATGACTTGCGCCAGATTTGCTGTTCTTTTTTTCTTCTTTATAAACAACTTCATAGCCATGCAAATACCGACCAGGCACGACACTCATCAAATAATAAATAACAACAGGAACAGATAATAATAAAATCGCAGAACCACCTAAAAGAAGCTGGTGTGCAACAGTATCAGAAAAATTAAAATAACCGACATGACCCAAATTAGTCATTAAATACCAAGCAAACAAAGCTGCAATCATGCCACCAATTTTCGAACCAGCAACCATCGTTGCATAACTTGCTTTAGCTTCTCGAGGATCAGAAACTGAATTTGCAAACGCCCAAAATACCCCGACAACAAATGGCGAAAAGCCTTCGAGAACAAAATAAAAAGCCCATCCAAATAAACGCCATGGACTTGTTTGCACATTAGCAAGACCATGCTCAGGAGAACCTAAAAGATAGGTAAAAAAGAGTAAAATTGCTCCGTATAAAAAGCAATAGAAAGACAGCAGTTGATATCTACGAATATTATCAACTAAAGTCGCATATAATAAGGCTGCTGGAATTAAAAAGAAAATAACTAAAAATTTTGCTTTAGGAAGATATTCATTCCCAACAATGCCCACAAATACAGTATCTTTTAGTTCTTTGACAATCGTATACGCACCAATAACCAAGCAAAATGCTACCGTCAATAAAAAGAATTTTAGTTTTTCATATCTTTTCATATCTACACTACACATATTACCAGAACCCGTACTCATGAAACATCCTTTAAAATAAAAAAATTAGACACACGCATTCTATAATGATAACTTAACGAAAAAGATCTTTTAGTGCATCTATCGCAACAAAAGATCTATCAAAAAACAAAAACAATACTTTTAAAATTTTCTATCAGTATACACTTTTTTAAAGTATTTATAACCCGAAAAAAAAGAAACACTTTAAAATTTAATACATACTGCATCTATAAAAAGTATAGCAGTTTCAATCAAGTTGCGCAAAATCTATTTTCAAGCAGCATTCAAATCATGCTCTACATAAGAGTTTTCATACATAAATAAGATTTCAAAAAGCAAATGAATTTTATCATAGAATAAATCTATATAAAAAATGTAGCTCCTCATCTCATGACCACATCATTGCGAAAAAAGCATAACCAGTTTACGAAAATATGCTTTACTGATAGAATATAAAAAGCTTGCATATGCGCAAATACAAGACCAAAATCATCCCTCAATATTGGCTTGTATACCATTTCACAAATTTCGCCTATTCAAGCTCAATCGAAATCAGATCATCCACAGAAAGGGAATCTTGCTATGTTACATGAAAACGAAAAAGAGATCACAAAAGTTCTCGATAATCCATTAAACGAAAATATGCCGATTGCTCTTCCCATCTTACCTTTAAAAAACATAGTCACCTTACCTACAAGTATTGTGCCCGTTATTGTCGGCCGCAAATCATCCATTCTTGCAGTAGAACATGCCGTAAAAAACAATAATAAAACTATTTTTGTCACAGCTCAAAAACATCCTGACACAGAAGATCCACAGCTTGATGATCTTTTTACTTACGGCACTATATCGACAATTTTACAAATTATTAAAATGCCCAATGGGTCGTTAAAAATTTTAGTCGAAGGCTTACATCGCGCTCGAATCACACATCTGGACGAAGATGTCACTACGTTTCTTCATGCACATCTTGAAAACGTACCGACAACTCATTCATATCAAGATGCCGATCTACAAGCTGCATGGAGACAACTTGACTCTATTTATCAAGTCTACACAAAATTTAATGCAAAAATTCCAACCGACATGACGGTTATGGCTCGTAGCTTTAAAGATAAAGACTCTATCACCGATACGATCGCTGTTCATGCAAATTTATCATTTGATGATCGACAAAAAATTTTACAAACTGCTGAACTGACAACTCGCATGATCGACTTAACCATTTTATTAAAAAATGAAATCGATATCTTACAAGTTGAACAACGCATTAAAGGTAGAATTCAAGATCAAGTTGAAAAAAATCAACGTGAATATTATTTGACTGAACAAATCAAAGCAATTCATAAAGAACTTGGTCGCGAAGATCAAATGGAAGAAATTAATGAATTGCGTATGCAACTGAAAGCTTTAAAGTTGCCTGCTCACGTTGCAGAAAAAACTGATAAAGAACTCAATCGACTCGAACAGATGCCTGCAATGTCTGCAGAAACTGCCGTCAGTAAAAATTATGTTGATTGGATTATTAATTTACCATGGAACAAAACGAGCAAAGATGCAATTAGTTTAAAACAAGCTGAAATCATGCTCGAAAAACATCACGCTGGTCTTAAAAAAGCTAAAGAACGTATCATCGAATTTATTGCAGCTAAAAAATTTGCAAAAGATTTAAAACGCTCTCCAATTATATGTTTAGCTGGCGCTCCTGGTGTTGGTAAAACATCTTTAGCAAGTTCTATTGCAGAAAGTTTAGGAAGAGAATTTGTTCGCATCTCTTTAGGTGGCGTTCGTGACGAAGCAGAAATCAGAGGACATCGCAGAACTTATATCAGCGCAATGCCAGGCAAAATCATGCAAGCAATGCGTAAAGCAAAAACAATCAATCCTGTTATATTACTTGATGAAATTGATAAAATGTCTCGTGATCATGCAGGCGATCCTTCAGCTGCGCTTCTTGAGGTTTTAGATCCAGAACAAAACAAAACATTTGTCGATCATTATATCGATGTCGAATACGATTTATCACAAGTTATGTTTATTGCAACTGCAAACATGATTGATGCTATTCCATATCCATTATACGATCGCATGGAAATAATTTCACTTGCTGGTTACACCCAACAAGAAAAATTGTTTATTGCCAATAAGTTTTTAATTCCAAAACATTTAAAAGAACATAACTTATTAAAAAAACAGTTTAAAATTAATGACGAAACATTATTAAAAGTTATCGATGAATACACACAAGAAGCTGGCGTACGTCAACTTGAACGTGTTATTACCAAACTCATACGCAAAACCATTCAAGAGTTACTCCACAAAGGTCAGGATAAAGTCATTACTATCAACAATGACATGATTCAACTCTGGCTTGGTTACCCAAAATTCAAAAAAGCGAGTTTAAACAGTGGAAGTCGTATCGGTATTGCAACCGGACTTGCATGGACAGAAATGGGTGGTGATGTTCTTGAAATAGAAGTTGCTTTACTCCCCGGCAAAGGTGGTTTTACTCTTACAGGTCAACTTGGTGAAGTCATGCAAGAATCTGCTCAAGCTGCATTAAGTTATATTAAAGCAAATGCAACGCGTTTAAATATATCTCAAAGTTTATTTAACAGTAAAGACATTCACATTCACTTGCCAGAAGGCGCAACACCAAAAGATGGTCCATCTGCTGGTATTTCTATGTGCTCAGCTTTAGTTTCTGTCTTAACAGGCATCCCTTTAAAACCAAAAATTGCAATGACCGGAGAAATTACTCTACGCGGTCGGGTTTTAGGAGTAGGAGGGCTTAAAGAGAAAATATTAGCTGCACAGCAATATCAAATGACCGAAGTTATTTTGCCAAAGTCGAATGAAAACGATGTAAAAGAGTTTGCAGATGATGTAGAAAATGTTACATTATTCTTTGCAGATACAATGGATGAAGTACTTATGAAAGTTCTTGAAGAAAATCCTTTTACAAAAAAAACAAAGGCTGCTTCAGAAAAAAAAGGCAAATCTACTGTAAAAAAAGCTGAAGGCGCGAAAAGTAAAAAAGCTCCGGCTTCAACAAAGAAAACTGCCGATAAAATAAAAAAAGAAGACCGTAGTGACAAGCAAAAAAATAAATAATACAACACTGGTTTCTTAAGGATTTATGATGAACAAATTATTCAGTTTATTGATGATTTCTGCAGCTTTATGTGCGACAGCAGGATGTGGCAAGAAAAAACAAGTTAAAGCTACTGCTCAAACAACTGTCGTTGCAGATGCTCAAGTTTTAACATCATCAAGCAAAGATTCTAAAGAAGATTATACAATCACTGCGTAAGCTTTTGTCGAATCAATGTTAAAAAATAAAGAAGGTGTAAAAAGCCTTCTTTATTTTTTTTACGCCTAAATTATTCTAAAATATTCTCATAGAAACACCGTTACCAAGCACAATCGCATACACACACAATTTTGAAACTTTACTAAAGATCATTTCATGGTATTATTTTTATATAGATGTTTCTATTTGTCTAAAATATGATCGGTAATTTTCATGAAAAATATATTGCAATCTCATGTATGTCTCTTATTTTTATCCATGACAACATTCATGTATGGAGCGCACAACAAACCAGGTAGTCCTTCTTATTTACGTGATACACCACGATCAACACAACGTCGTCAATTCGCGCTTGAAAAAAGAGCTGCCTTAGAACAAAGAGAGATGCAAGATATATCATATGATACACCACCTCGATCGCGTAAAAAATCTACTGATCAAAAACAAATGATGAACTCATCGAGCTTATCTATTTCATCTAGCTCTGCATCGCCTAAAAAATCTAACTCTCAAGAACGAATAATATATTCAGCGATTTCATATGCTCCACAGAGCCCGACAAGCGTTACTCGATCACAATCATGTCATACCCCAACAAGAAAAGCTCGAGTTTCTGCTCATAAATTACCGAACAAATTTCCTCAATTTGTAGATGATACAAGCGATAAACTACGAGCATCACAAGAAATACAAATGAGACAAGTAGTACAAGAAGCGTATAAATTATCTGTATTAAAATTACTACCGACACCTTCTCATAACGATACAACAGAACTTCGAAAATTATGTGCACAAGATTTAAAAAGCACATCTGAATTTATAGAAATAACCATCCCAATCTCTAAAATTTTTTAAATTATGAAAAAGTATTATTTAATATGCTGTTTATTTTTAACAACAATGAGTTATGCCAGTGATCTCAATCCTAACGCACGTTCATTTGAACCTGAAAAGCCATTCTCCGAAATAGTCAAGCAAATTATGAAATCTTCAAATGATTTTCAACCTATAGAAAATCTATTGTATTACGATCCGTCAATTACAGAAAGTTACTTAGAATCTATAAAAGTTCAAGCACAAAAAGCAGAAAAGATAAGCCATTTATATGCACAAACATATAATCCATATCTTACATCTGACCTACAAGATTTAGAAAAAAACACTTTGCCATGGAGTTTTAATTCAGCTTTTAGATCGCCTGCTGCAAAACCATAACTATACGACCTGCAAAGATATTATATGAGCCATTTCTTCTAAGACCTGATCAATCGTTTTTGCAGATGTATCAATTTCTATTGCATCATCTGCTTTACGTAAAGGACATGATGCTCGTTGCATATCACGTTGATCTCGAGCAAGTGTAGCATCTAAAACATCCTGAAAAGATGCTTGTGCTCCTTTGCGCTCTAAATCTTGTAATAAACGTTGCGCTCGAACATGAGCTGTTGCTGTTATATAAAATTTATAACCTGCTTGAGGATAAATTTCTGTTCCACAATCACGTCCATCTGTCACCAAATCATATAAAGTTGCAAAATGCTGTTGCAGCGGAACAATCGATGCTCGCACATAAGGATACGCTGAAATAATCGAAGCATGCGATGAAACTTCTGCAGTTTTAAGATACTGAGTAATATCTAGACCTTTAAAAAAAACTTGCGCTATCCCCTGCTGATAGGTATACACAAAGTGATCTGGATGCAAAAGATATGTGATATCTTCAATAGCAATGTTTTGTAGCTTGAGACTATCATACCCAAGCTCATGCACTAAAAGATACGCCAAAGAACGGTACAAATATCCACTGTTAATATAAAAAAAGCCAAGCTTTTGAGCAAGCATTTGAGCTAATGTTGATTTTCCACTACCACACGGGCCATCTAACGTAATAATCATAAATTAGTCCTTAATTGAGCAATATCAATACCTTGTAATTCTATCGTTGTTCTGCCATTCCAATAATTTTCCATCACCTGGACAACAACATCAAATGGTTCATCAGCTTGCGCAACCAATAATTCAAATAATTCTGGACGATTAAAAAATAACAATGATTTAATGACGCCGTCAGCAAATATGACGCACTTAACATGCAAATCTTTCATCAATGTTGGTCGCTGAACAAGCACAACATTTTGTACATAAAAATATGGCTGTGAATTTTGATGGCCAAATGGCTCAAGATTTGTCATATCTGTTATAATTTTTGAAGAAAAATCTGGTAATTTAGCCGATGCATCAATTCTTAATTTTTGCTGTAAATCAAATTCAGTTAATTCTGCAGCTACTTTTTTTTCTAAATTAGCTTTCAGCTCTGCTAAATTTTCAACTTTAATCGCAAGACCTGCAGCCTGCGCATGCCCACCAAAAGTATCAATTAAATGAGCATTTTCAACTAATCCATCAAAAATACTAAATTCTGGAATTGATCGACATGATCCTTTCGCAACTCCATCTTTCGTCAAATGAAATAATAATGTTGGTTTGCCATAAGCACCAACCAAACGAGATGCAACTAAACCAATAACTCCAGTCGCCCAATTTGAACTTGCCGCAATAATAATATTTTCACGAGACAAATCGATTGCATTGCTTTCTATCTTCGCCTTAACTTCTTGAAAAATTTCATTTTCTATCTCTTTGCGAGCTTGATTTAATTGCCACAATAATTTACCAATACGATCAGTATCGGCTTGATTGCTCCCAATTAAAAATTGAACTCCTTGACGTGGATCATCTAAACGACCTAATGCATTGATCTGAGGTGCAATGGTAAAGCCAATATCCAAAGAGCCCAAAGCAGGTTTTACAAATTTATTATTTTGTTTTAAAACTTGCATTGCATAGCTTTCTGTTTTGTTAACATGGGCAAGACCATACCGAACCCAGTAACGATTCTCTCCTGTCAAAGGAACAACGTCAGCAACCGTTCCAAGTAATAATAACTCAATGACCTTATCAGGCAGTTGCATATTTTTTTCTTGATACAAAAGCGACATCAATTTAAAAGCAACGCCAACTCCTGCAAAATATTTATAAGGATACATGCAATCATGCTGATGAGGATTAACTAAGGCAAACACATCTGGCACTTTACCATGAGGCCTGTGATGATCTGTAATAATAACATCAATCCCCAATTCTTTTGCTCGAGCACAAGGATCAAAGGCGGTTGTACCATTATCTACCGTCATAATAACGGTGTAACCATTCGCGGCAGCTCGTTCAACAATTTTAGTAGAAAGTCCATATCCATCACGAGCACGGTTTGGTAAAAAGAAATTAACTTGTGCGCCAAGTGGCATCATAGCAGTCATAACTAATGATGAAGACGTAATTCCATCCACATCATAATCGCCAAAAATAAGAATTTTTTCTTTATTTTCGATCGCCTTTAAAATTCGAGCAACTGCTTTTGGTGCATCTTTCATCAAAGCAGGATCACCAACACTCAACTCTTGAGAGACTAATAAAAAATCTCGTAATTTTTGTTTATCAGTAAAACCACGCGCTACTAAAGTTTGCGCAACAGGAAAAGATAAATTAAATTCTGCTGCAACCTGCATAACAGTAGCATGGTCTGTCTGGGGCAAACGCCACAAAAATTTTCTACCCTGAATAGTTAATGCTTGCATAAAAGAGCCTTTAAACAGAATGTTTTTAGATGATATACTGCCGACTTGTATAAATATAAGAATACCTTACAAGACCACAAACTGTCTAGATCAATAAAAAAAAATCGATATGCATTTGGCTAATTTAAAAAAATTAAGTAACATTATAACAGATATATTATTTCAACAAACAAAGGATTTTTATGAAAAAACAATTTTTAATGCTCAGCTTTATGCTTGCAACAGTAAACTTCAACACAACTCATACCTATGTTGACACATTAAGCTTTTATGATGAAGCAGACGAAAAAGCTCAGTGGGCATTTTTAGAAAAAACATTTATTACTGATATTGCACAATCAAAACAATTAAGCTGGAATCATATCTCTGCTGCAGCAACTGGATTGGTTATGGCTGGTTCAGCATACCAATACACACAAACATCAGCGACTGATGCTTCAACGCTTCAACAATTATTGCAACCTAAAAATGTATTTGGACTAACAAGTTGCGCAACTGCAGCAATTTGTTCAATTCAAGGGTTACAATGTTATTTATCAAATGAAGCAAATCGTACAGCAGTGAAAAACTTCTTTGCAAATTACGAAAACAATCAATTCTTAGTACCAGCTAACTTAGAATATGCATTTGATATGATTGCAGAACGCATTGAATTTGAAGGCATGGATGCTGTATTGGTTGATGCAAACGACATCGTTGATCAAATACAAGGCATGATTATGCGTTATTTTGAAAAACGTTATGAAAAAGTATTACAAGTTTCTGCAGAAAATGCTTTAGCTGCAACAAAAACAGCTGGAGAAATCATCAAAAATGCTGTTGAAACAAGCAGCAAACTTGCTGGTGGTAAATAACCCCGCACAATTTCAATTGATCTTAAAGATAAAGGCGCCGTAAAAAGCGCCTTTATTTTTGTCCTATTTTTTATGCCGCAACTTGCTCAGAAGCTGATGTGACAATTAAGCGCCCTTGATCATCAAACTTATCTGCCATCAACTTTGTCTGCTGTTCTTGCAAAGAACTTTTTTGCTGTTTTTGCTGTTCAATCGTTTTTTTAAGTTGAGCTATATCTTTTTCATGTTGAGCTATCCATACAGGATTAGATTTAATTTTTGCCTGTTCTGCTTGCAATTCTTGCTCAGACTGTTTTAATTGCGTTTCTTTTTCTGTAATATTTGATGTAATTTTATTAATTTGCTTTCTTATTCTTTGAATTTGCATCCGCTCATTTCTTGCTGCAAAATCTTGTTCTTCTGGCGATAACTCCTTTTCAGCAATTTTTTGTTTAAAAGCAAGAGATAAATCTTTAAAAAAATTACTGATCATATCAACTGACATATCAACTGACAAACTCATTGTTTTTGTAGGAATCAATTTTGACCATTCAATTCCCGATAAAAAAGATTGTGTCACTTTTGCATTTGTTTTGAAAGCTTGAGCCACATCTTTATTAAAATTTTCATATTCTGTGTTATCTGTCAGACTTCGACGAACAATAGGATCTTGAATATGCTCATCAAGCGTCATTTTTAAAAATTCTTGCCCTGTCATTATTTTTCTTCCATCTTCAGCAATAGTCGAAACACTCTCTGATTTGCTCGCGACAGACGATGCAGGCTGAACAGACGTCGATTCATTTTTTACTGATGCCTTATCTGATAAAGTAAGACCACTATCGATAACTTGTTGCTCAATCAATTTGCCATGAACATCAAATGTCTGTCCTATAGTCAATCCATCTGGATGCGTTACGGTTCCACTTGTTTTTTTACCAGTCTGTTGATCCATAACTTGATGAACAATGGTCCCATCAGCCAATTCAGTTTTCGATGACACGAGTTTTCCTGTTTGAGCATCTCTTATCACGGTTGTCATGCCTGTGTCACTGATGAATGATTCCTTCAATGGTAACTGAGCACTGCTCAATGATTTTTCAACGCTTTTTTCTACTAATAATCTTCCATCAGAACTTGGACCTGATTTTGGCTGGCCTGATATTAAACTACTTGTCTCTACAGCTCTTCCTTTCGAACACATCATGACCATCGGATGAATCATTAATAATATTATACACAACTGAATAAAGATCTTCATACAAATATCCTTTTTACCTACTATCATTACTATTTGATGTAACATATCATGAAAGATATTCATCTTAAAAGAATTTTAATACAAAAAGAGCGCCTTTCTGCAAAGCGCCCTTCTTATCGTGCATATAAAATATGTATGATTATTTTTTCTTTAATGTTGGAAACAAAATAATATCTTTAATCGATGCAACACCTGTCAACAACATGATTAAACGATCAATACCAATACCAAAACCAACTGTTGGTGGCAAGGCATGTTCTAATGCTAAAATAAAATCTGCATCATATTGATGCGCTTCTTCATCACCTGCAGCATGAGATGCCATTTGTTGATGGAAAC
>CANCGK010000006.1 GCA_947377595.1 bacterium
TTCATAGAATTTATGAATTACAAGAATATCGCGCTCAAATAGTCAATTATTTACAAGAGCATAAGCCGTATTTTATCTATGAAGGGCAGCAATATTTTATCGAAGATATAGCATCATATCATATTCATGCAGGTGATTATTTTAGAAAAGATCAACCAAGTGGTGGACATTCAAATTATGGTGGAAATAAACTTAATCATTTTAATCCCATAGTTAATAAAGAAGGTTTTTTAGGCGTAAAAGATGTTATTTTGCATAATGCCAGGTTTATGAATAAAACAAAGCCTTCTTCTATTTATCCAGAAAATTGGTCTGAGTATTTTTGCGATCTTAAAGCTATTGAGATTTTCAATAACCCAAATACAGAAATAAAATTATCAAAAAATGGAATGAGTTTGCAGGCTATCGGAAAAACCTCTGAAGGCTTAGACATTATTCTTCATTATGACATTACACATAAAAGAATTAAAACTCATTACCCTTATATAATATAAGAAAGCAGTAAGATGAAAGAATATTTATTACTTTATCGATCTCCATATAATCATTATTACCCTACTAAAAATAATATTAGATCAGGCTTATGGGATTTAAATGAATATTATCTTAGTGATTATAACTATTATAATGATAGCTTATTTACTAAAAATCAAAATTATTATAAAGAAACGATCATTATTAATGATGTTATTGGCGAGCAATTATTTATAGTTATACAAGATCATGATATAGAAAATCATATTGCGGATGACGATCGTTCTCAATTAACAAATGAGTTTAATAGTTGCAAGATAAGTTACAGTAATTTTATTTTTTTTAGGGAGCGTTGGTTAGAATTAAAACGAGCTTTGCCTCCATTTGCGATAATTTATAGAAATAATAATGATTGGATAGATTGTAAAGGATTTGAATCTCAAGAAGCGATGGAGCTTTTTGTAAAAAATTATGTATCTCAATGAAGCAATACATAACTATGAAAAAAATTGAAAAATATAATATGTATAAAAGCTTACAAGCAGGAAATTATAAATTTATTAGTTTATGGCAACTTTTTACTGACAAATTTGAACCACATCAATTGATCGATTGGTTTATGAATAAAAAACAAACTGTAGAAGGTAATGAATTAATCGATATACGCAAAGAAGATGGTAAAATTATATTGCACGATATGAGTGACTCTGCGTACGATGATACTATTTCTCCTTATGAATTTGATCCTTCAAAAAAATTTGAAATGTCGAGTCAGAATTTTATCGAAATTTTAATGGAATGGGAAAAACTAAGAATCAGTCGGCCTGATATTATTTTAATCGTTATTCACGAAGATGAGCATGTCTCGTTAGAAACTGACCCTGCAATTATACAAGCATATCAAGATGCTGGTTACGCGTTTGATATCAATAAAATTATATAAAATAAAATGAATCTTTTGTCATGGGAGCAGGTATGAAAGTGTTTTTTTTGATAATAGCTATATGCATATCTTCGAGCATGTTTGCTGTTGATCGCAATCTTGTGATTATTGTTGATAATGTACATCACGAAAACGTAAAGAGTCAAGATGTTACGATGACGCATCAATGTCTGACTGCTTTACAGCAGCAAGCATCAATGGTTTTGATGTCGACAGGTCTTTGGAAAAATATCGTTGATCGTAAAAAAAGATTTGAAAAAGGTTTGCATAATGCACAATCACCTGAATCTTTATTGTATAATTTGTATCAAACAACGCATCATGAACTTGCTTTGGCCCGTTATAATCTTACGACTATCAATCAAAAATTATCAAAAAATTGGTTTGAAAAAGAGTATCCTGATTTATCGCGTCTTTCGTTAGAAGATTTCAATCAGTTACGATTCGATTTTGCTTGTTATATTTTTAAGTTCGATTTTGATAGTTGGAATGTCTATACTGCAAGCGAAGGGATGTTGTTATGGATTCCGGTTCAAACTTTGTATCCAATAGATAAAGCATACAAAATATTTCATGAATCAGACATGATGAAAATTTTTGATAAAAAAAGTAATGTTGTTGGAAGTTTGCAAAAATTATTACATGCACAACAAGATCGCTTTGTTGTTTATTTGACTGGGCATGGTCATCCACAAAGTACAGAACAAAAAGCACATATAGCAGGTTTACTGCAAGAAGATTTTAGAGATTTACTTGATTATTTTCATGCATCAATGCACTTAAAATTATTAGTGTATAGTTCTTGTTATGGTGGAGGAGTTCATTGCGTGCAGCCGTATCAAGATATTCGATTACATTATCCGGTGATTGTTACAGCAGTAACTGATGCCCCAATTTTTGGATTTGGTTTGTATGAAGGTGTAAAATTACCACCATATGATACTCATTTTATGTTAGATCGTGGTGATGTTGATAAAAAACAAGGGTTATTGCCCTATGCTTTGCAAAACTATGCAGCATTTTTTAAACGTGCATGGAAAGGTCAATTTGATCTGCAGCTCGTGCAATTGATTTCTAAGTTTTTTTCTTGTGACTTTTTTGTATGTCATGTACAAAAAATAGAAAATTTTCCACTTATTCGCAAAGCTGGGAGTGCAATTTTTGTCCCTATAAAAGATCAGTTAATGATAAGACTTGTTCAGCAAGCAACTGGTTACGCTTCATTGACGCTCAATAAACCTTTACTGATGTATACTAAAAAGATAAAAAAAATAAAAATGGAAAAGCTTGTTCCTATAGTTTCTATGTTGCCTGGCTTGCAAAGTCATATGATTGATCAATTGATAGCTCCAAACTTTCGATTATCTGATATTATCGTAAAATCATTCGTATCGTTAGAAGATATGCAAGCGTATAAAAATTATTTGATACCAGAAGTTTCTTGTATCAACGATCTTGTTGATGATACACAAGTAAGTACTATCAAAAATCTATTAATTGTAGGCCAGGATAATGTGCGACCTAAGTTTATGGATAAAAAAACTCAAGTTTTAATCTATTTTCAATCTTGTGATCAGCATTATTGTGCATCGGTATCTGATCAAAAAATAGTCAACGTCATTAAATTCAATCAAGATCAGATAGCTGTCATGCAAGAAATCATACAATTTGTTCGATTGATGGTTGATTTTGATACAAAAAATTTGCCAGAAAATTTATTAACCTTTGATGCTTATCAACAAAATGCAGCATTGCATGATCAGATAGTGCAGGCATGTATAAAAAATAAAGTATGTAAAAAAAGATAATTTTTTTTGAATTTTGTGCTGTATGTATAAAGCGAGGTCATCCATTTGAAACATTATTTTCTTTTGATTACACTGGTAAAGTAAGAAAAATTTAGAAACTATATTGTATAGTATTTTTTATCAAGAAAGATTGTGTAAATGTTTATACATCATACAAAAAAATTAATGGCATGTAGTTTCATGATGATGCACATGCTATCTCATGCAGCTGTTGATCAAGCTTTATCTCGACAATCACAAAGCTCAGCAAGTCCAGCTGTATTGGTCACGGCAGCATTAGCTGTTACCGGATTAGCGGTCACCGGATATCGTTATGCAACTGCGCATCAAGATAGACAGGTTATTGCAGATATTGATAACACGCTCGACTCATTACATATTCCTAAAATTGATATGACTGCAGTGCGTCAAGCTGCACAGACAGATAAATATAATGAAAAAAATGTTGGTGATTTTTTTAAAAAATTAACAGGTGCATATAAGGATGATCTTGCTCAAGATTTATCATCAAAAGATATCATGATATTTGGTGCAATGAAGCCATTAGAATCGATAAGCAAAGAGCGTAAAGCTGTTAATACTCTTTTAACTAAAGATTTATGGTTTCGTAGTTGGTTTAATTCAGATGTAACTACAAAAAGAAAAGAAGTTCAAGCATGCCATCCAAAAATTAATGATGCGCAAGCTTTTGCAAATGAACATGCAGAGTTTATTGAGGGATACAAAGAAATATTAGATTGTGATCAATTAGATATAGAAAATGTCCGGTTAGGCAGTTCTTCTGATAAAGATAAAGTTGATTTGATTCGAAATCATCAATCGGTATCTGATGTTGAAGGTCTTCCAGTATTTGATTATAAAATTAAAATTGATGTTGCTCGAGCAGGGGTTAAAGAATACAATGACAGTCCTTATGCTAATTTACAAACTTTCGTTCGTCAACGATATGAAAATATGAAACACCTAAGTCATGCAGTAACTGATTTGCAGGTATATAACAAGGAAAAAGATACTTATTATCAAGAACAAGAGCGCAAAAATCAAGAAGAGTTGAATAAAATAGCTGCAGAGCAATTGAAATTGAACAAAGCCCGTCGAGCTGATGAAAAGCGCGAACATGAGATTAAAGAATATGCATCGAGCAGCGATATGCCTGAGGCTGAAGCGCGTAGGTACTTTCAACGTGTAGAAACCATTAGTGCGGTATTTGGTTTTATTGGTAGCTGTTTCTTTTCTTCTAGCAAATAATATGATCATGTATCAACGTGATTTGCGCTGCTTTGCCAAAGAGCGGTGCAGTGATAACCGATGAGTATGATGCTTTTTTAGATTCTTTTACGTAGACGGTTATAACTCTTTTATAGCCGTCTTTTTCTATGTAACCGATAAATGTGTTTAAATGTTTATCTTCGTTGTACTGGCCATGTTCTAAAATATTTGATGTTCCTGTTTTGCCCGTAATTTTGTATCCGGTCACATCGGCACGTTTACCAGAACCTTGGTGTACGCATGCTTGTAAAATTTCATCCATATGAGTCCGTGTTGTATCGGCAATGAGCGGGGGTGTTTGTAAAATTTCTTGATTTTTTTCGTGATGATCGGCAAGAAGTGTTGGCGTGATCAGGTGTCCGCCATTGTAGATCATGCTTAAAGCGCGAGCAAGTTGTAGAAGGGTTGTGGTGATTTCGTATCCAAACGAAAGTGATATGATCGAATATGCGGACCATTTTTTAGGTGGATTGACGTATCCTTTTTGTTCACCAGGAAAGTTAAGTCCGGTTGCTTGTCCAAAACCAAGGATTCGATAATAATCATATAATTTTTCATTGATCCGTTTTGCGATTTTGACGGTTCCAATATTGTTAGAATTTTGAATTACTTCCTTAAAAGGGATAGTGCCATGTGGTTGTACCGTGCGAACGCGAATGCCATCAATTTTAGTTTCTTTGGTATTTTCGCAGTTAATTAATTCATCAAGCGTCACGACATGTAAGTCTAATGCTGCTAAAGCGCAGAATGTTTTGATCACTGATCCTGTTTCGAATGCTTGTGTTGCCGGACGATTTTTTGTTGTTTGCATATCAAGCTGTTCGGTGTTGTTCGGATCAAAATAAGGGTATGATGCCATGGCGTAAATTTCACCATTTTCTGGATTGATAATCACCAAAGCAGCTTCTTTTGCTTCCAGCTCTTTGACGGTTTGCTCTAACAGATTACAAATCTTAAATTGTAAATTTGCATCGATTGTCAGATGTACGGGTTTACTTGCAGTTCCTTGTTCTAAAATTTCTTTTTCAAAATAAAAATGATGCGAACGTGCATCTTTTTTTAATGTATGTGTCGTTGCAGTGCCGCGTAATATTTCGTCATATTGTTGTTCTATGCCCATGATCCCATGATTGTCAATGTCGGTTATACCAAGTACCGTACTTAAGCAACGATAAGGATAAAATCGGCTTGGCTCTTGTAAAATATGGATATCAGTAAGATTGCAATCTTTGATGATAGAAACTTGTTCGTCAGTTAATTTACGAGCGATAAAGAAGAAGTTTTTGTCCCATGACTGATCAAGTCGCTGTGCAGCAGAAGAAAAATGTTGTTTGAGGAAGTTTATGATCGGTGCGCGATCTTCGATTTGTTTTGGCAAAATAAATGCAGAAAAACTATCTTTGTTGACTGCAATTGGTGTGCCGTGACGGTCAAAAATAGGTGCGCGTTCTGGCAGGGTTGTCATGCTGATACTGTATTGTTTTTCTGCAAGATGCCGAAAAAAATCTTCTTTTTTTATTTGCATGACATACAAATTTGCAATAATAATGCCATAGAGTATGGAAAGTATGGAAAAAATAAAAATGGAACGAATATGTTCAAAATTGTTGATATGTTTCATGATTGTAGGCTTTGGATAGTTTGTGTTGATGGTATTGTAGATTCTTTTGGGGCGCGTAAAATATTTTTTAATTCTATGGGTTGCATGAGCATTTGTTGTTCTGCTTTTTGTGCAATAATATCTGGTTGTTGCTCTGCATGAAGATTGTAGAGCAAGTTGCTTTGTTCTTTTTCTAAGATATTCAATTGAGATTGTAGCTTTTGTATCTGATAGGAGAGCGTCAGGTATTGCCCTTGTTTATGTACTTCTAAAAAAATAAATAATGCATTGCAGCATAGTAAAAGTAACATTGCAGATGTTTTTTTCATACCAATTGCCTGATTTTATATGACGTTGTATTGTATAAAATTTTGAACTTTTTCTTTTGATGTAGATTATAGTATCGTAAAAACCGAGAGATTCAATAAATTTCTGTGATTTTTTTTATAAAAATAGGATGAGCTTGGTTATCCTCATCCTATGATCAATATGTTCATCAGTTATTTTTTGAAAATTCGTGCGTCATGCTAAAATGCATTTCGGTTCATCTTTGATTTCAATTTTTTCTTTTTTCGTCTTTGCCTTTTGCTGCCTTGTCTAAAATTTTGCAGATTAAAACTCTTGTTAATGAGTTTTTCAATTTGATATTATAAATATGTAATAAACTTTCGCGTGGTTACAGTTTTATAATTAAAAGAGGCGGAGAACTATGAAGTTGCTACAAAAAATTATGATGGTTGGGGTATTGATTTTAACACAATTGTGCCATATGCATGCAGATCAGCAGTTATCGGAGCAAGATACTATAGCTTTACATTTGATTGGTGCCATGCAAGAATCGATCAAATTAAATGGTCAGTTGCAGTTACAACTTGCAACGTTAGAGATCGCTGCACAAGCAAATAATCTGAAAGCGCAATTTGCAGGATTTCTTGATGGCTATCTGACGCAATTTGGCCAAGTGTATGAAAAACAGAGTGGGCTGATGAACGCCTACAGAAATGTCTACCTGATTGCATCAAAAGATAATCAAGATTTGGCAATTACACCAAACGAATATCAACTACTGCTTAAAGTTTTACAACAGGCTGCACAAAGCTCAGATTGGCGATCAACGATTAATCTTGAACTGTCGGTCAGAAAAAATGACTTGATTGTAAAAAAAGATTTAAAGCTGCATGAAATCATCAGCGCGATCGAACAAGTTCCACTGCCTACAAACTATTCGATGACCAATATTTTAGCTGGTGCTGCAGCACTTGCTGCAATCGGTGCCGGTACTTGGATCGCTTACAATCTTGCTACTGATCAAAATTATCAAGTTTTTGGCTATAATCCATTTATTCGATCAGCTGTTGCGACAAAAAATTTAGCTGTTGGAAATGCTGGTCAACAAAATGATTTGAAAAATAGCATTGAAGTGAAAAGTCAAGATGATGTATCTCAAATAGCTCAAGTACATGTTTCAGGAGTTATGCCTGTGATTGGAGCTGCTCAAAGAGAACAAGTAGGGAGTGCTGATCAATTAGGTCAAGCAACTGAATTGATATCATCTTTGCCAATTAAAGATCCAAGCGTTGTAGGAAACAAGTCAAAGTTAGTGCATGTTGAAAATGCTGGAGATGAGCAAATGCAAGAGATGCAACACAATCAAGATGCACAAGTTAAACAAGAACAAAATAATCAAAATCAAAAATTTGAACAGCGCAAAGATGCTCAAGGTGATGTAAAAACCGATGTGCAAACTCTAGATAATTTCGCGGATAATTCTCAAGCACGTTCACGAGCTGATAAATTAGAAAGTTCTCAAATTAATACAAGCACACCATTTTTTGATGGTACTGATCATAAAACGCATTTGACTGGTCAGGCCGCAATTGACCAATTACGACGCACTGGAGTTTGTCATTACTGTGATTTTAAAGATGTAGATTTACGATCGGCTATTGGATTACATAAAACGATAGATGTACAAGGTTCAACTTTATCAAATGTTAATATGAGTGGCGCAAGATTATCATCTTTAAATGTATCGAAATGTCGAATTAATGGGCTGAAAGCTGCAGGCGCAAAAATTTTAAACTTAGATGCACAAGAGGCTGATTGGCGAGAAAGTTTCTTGAGAAGAGATGGATTTTTTGATAGAACCGATATGAGAGGGGCTGTTATTCAAATGCTTAATTTAAGAAAAGCATATATCAATAAAGCAAATTTTTCTGGTGTTACGATTGACACTGCAGATATTAGTCGAACTTCGGGATGGTTTTATATTAACAATTTCCCATCTAATCCAGGCACCGTAAAAAAATTTACTGGAATATATTCATCTATTTGGTATTGGAGTCCTTTTAATAGTCAGTATAATAAAGAAACAAACGATTATACGATTAAAGATGATTTTGGTGTATCTTTATAAAATAGGATGAGTTTTTACGCTCATCCTATGTTTTAATTTTACAACTATCGGCTGAATTTTAAAATTCGTGCGTCATGCTAAAATGCATTTCGGTTAATTTATTTTTAAACGCACGAGCAGGGTTTAATTTTACACCAAAATCAACTTGTAAAGGTGTTGGATTTAACATACGAACACCAACCCCAACAGAGTGACGATAGAAGAAACTATCGTTGCGTAAGGTTTCGATGAATGGGAATGTAGGGTCAATGCTACGAACTTGATCTCGTAAATAATTTTTATACGGCATATCCCAACCAGCACCACCATCGTAGAACCTGACAGCTCGAGTTGTTAAATCAGCGGTTAATGGAACGATTAATTCAACGTTAAAGTTAAATGCTTTCGTTGCCCCCATAGAATCGCCTTCCCATGTTGGTCCCACTTGTCCATAACCGTAACCACGAATGGTTGCAGGTCCGCCCATGTGAAATAATGACTTCCAAGGAGCATTTTTATTATTTAGTGGTTGAATAAATCCAAGATGTCCGTGTAAACATAAAACTAAAGAATTATCTCCAATTAATGGCGTATACCATGATGCATCAAGTTCTGTTTTGAAGAAGTTAAAACCATTGATGGTTAATGGGAATGCTAATTGTGAGTACCAATTCCATTGAAAGCCATTTGTGGTAAAGACGATACCATTTCTGCGATCTTGTCCTAAGCTGACGCGAGCCCAATATTGATCACCAGATTGGAATGTTCGAGTAAGGAGCAATTGATAAATTTGTTGAGATTTGTTCGAAAGCCGTTTTGCAGCTTGTACGGGTGATGCAAAGTTAATAGTTTCAAAACCAAGTTGGCTTTCTATAATTGTTTCGCCCATAAATTTAACGATGTATCCAGAACCAAGATAGCCACCAATCACTGTTTCTTGTGGTTGTTTTTCGGTATGAGTTAGACCATCACTATATTCTGATCTGCGGTAATAGGTATCAATACTGCCACGAATTGGTTTATCAAATAACCATGGATTCATTAATTGTAAGTTTAATGATTGTTGACGCTCTGCAAGTTCACCAAGCGCACGAGCACCAATTCCAGAGCCCCATAAGTTTGTATCTGCGACAACAACAGAACCAACGAATCCACCAGTGTTAGAAGATGCTCCGCCATAACTTAATTGAAAGTTAAATTTACCGGTTTTGATTTCTTTTAACATCAAATCAAGATCTGCAGTTGTTTCATCGATGCGAGTAATTTTCCAGTTGACGCCATCTGGCTCTGCAAAATAACCCATCATTTTAACGCGATCTTTTGATTGATCCATTTTTTTATTCGTAATTAAATCGCCTTCTTCGAGCAAGACTTGTCGACGAATAATTTTATCGCGAGCTTTTTTATTACCTTTAACGGTCAGACGATTTAAATAGACTTTATCTTTTAAATCGAAGCTAAAACTAACAGAAACAGTCTTCTTTTCTTCATCAAGGTTGATAGTCGGTTCAATATCTGCGAATATGTAGCCAAATTCACCCCACAACAAACGAAGCCGTTCGATAGACTTACGTAGCTTTTCAACTGAATATCGTTGACCTGGTTGCACAGGAATTGCGGCTTTTAAGACTTCTTCTGATAAAATATCATTGCCTTGCATGTTGACTTCTTCGATATAATACATATCACCTTCGTTGATAGTGTATGTAATATCGTAGTTGCTTGTTTTTTCATCAAATTGCACATCAACATCAGTGACGGCTGCATGAATAAAGCCATTAGATTTGTAAGCATCTTCCAGCATTGCTTTATCAGCTTCGATGATTTCTGGTTGATAGCTACCAGAGCTATCCATTAAGCTCATCGCCCAAACTTCTTTGGTGATGATCATTTTCTTTAATTGTTTTGATGAAATAGAATTGTTATTTTTAAAATCTATACGACGAACATAAGCTTTTTGACCTTCTTTGATGGTAAAATGAGCTATGACATGATGTTCATCAACTGATTCTAAATTCGTTTCGACTTTTGCAAAGTGATAATTTTTTTTAGCGTAATGTTTTTTGATTTTTGCAGCAAAGTTTTTTAACTCTTCTTCATTAATTGTCTGAATCGTATCTAATCCGGTTTCTTTTTTAATATCTTTTTCGCTTAATCCTTTTGCGCCTTTGATAATGACATCAGTGACCTTTGGCTTTTCGGTAACCATAACGCAAAGATCTATTTGTCCATCTCCAAGATCATCAACGTATAATTGCACTTGACGAAAATAACCAAGAGCAAATACATTTTTAATTGCATGTGATGATAAATTTGGTTTAAATATTTCACCTTTTTTATAAGGTAGACGGACAAGAATCGATTCTTGACTGACAAGTCTATTATTTTTGACTATAATAGAACGGATAGTTGTTTGATTTTTTTGTAAATTTGACCTTGTTATCGGGTCTGCAAATTGATCAGAAAATGTATCAGAGATAACAATTTCTGGAGATTGTTGATTGGTAAGTGTCGATGATTTTTGTTCATCTACAAGGTTTTGATCCTGCGCGTTTTGTGCCTGTAAAGAGCAACAAAGAGTCAGGTATAAAAATAAGTAAATTTTTCTTTTTTGTCGTACCGTGCTTATCATTAATTATTCTCCTGGCACTGTTTCTTCTTGGTTTGAATAACAGGATTTTTTAAAATATGTAATTTTTATAGTTCCGAATTTTCCACAGGGAATACAGACTGAATCTATTGATTCTTAATTGTTCGATCGTTACAAAAATACTTTGATATGTTACTATTTTTTTTTAAAATTGGCTAAAAAAACAGCACTTTTTTAGAAAAATCTTTATAAAATTTTACGAAAGATATATTATGCTGCGCATTACCAATACATTTTCGGGCCAAAAAGAGCCATTTAATCCATCTTTTTTGGGTAAAGTTAAATTATATGTTTGCGGAATTACTCCGTATGATTTTTCGCATATTGGCCATGGGCGTTGTTATGTAGTCTTTGATATGATCTATCGCTATCTTTCTTTTTCTGGCTATCAGGTATCCTATTGCAGAAATTTTACAGATATTGATGATAAGTTATTGATAAAAGCTGAAAATGAATTTGGTGATGCAGCACGTTATCCAGAAATTGCACAACGATATATTGATGCATATCAAGATGACATGCGCGCTTTAAATTGTTTGACGCCAGACCATCAACCGCGTGTAACGCAGACCATTCCTCAAATTATAGAATTTGTTCAAGGTTTGATTGCAAATGGTTCTGCTTATCAATTAGATGGAAGTGTTTATTTTAGAGTGCGTCGTTTTGAAAATTATGGCAAATTATCAAAGCAAGATATTAATGATTTATGTTCTGGTGCACGCATTGGAGTTGATGATGCCAAAGAAGATCCTTTAGATTTTGCGCTTTGGAAAGCTGATGCGCCTGCGGTTTCATATGAAAGTCCTTGGGGTTATGGCAGACCAGGTTGGCATATTGAATGTTCAGCCATGGCGCATGATTATTTTAAAGGGGCAGTTGATATTCATGGTGGGGGTATGGATTTAATGTTTCCTCATCACGAAAATGAAATTGCTCAGTCAGAAAGTTTGTATCCTGCTCCATTTGTAAAATATTGGATGCATAATGCTTTTGTGCGTATCAATAAAGAAAAAATGTCGAAATCTTTAAATAATTTTTTTACTCTTAAAGATATTTTAAAAGATTTTGATCCGATGGTGTTGCGATTTTATTTTATGAAGCATTATTATCGTGGGCCATTAGATTTTTCTTTGCAAGATTTACAAGTTGCAGAAAAAACATATAAGCGCTTAGTCAAACAGTTTGCAGATATTAGCGTTGCAGATGTTCAATTAGTTGATGTTCAAGAAAATGCTGTTGTCCAAGCAATGGCTGCATGTTTGGATGATGATTTTAATACATCTGGTTTATTTGGTATTTTATTTGAATCACTCGAAGCTTTGCAACATGATACACCAGCTCAAGCTCAAGTAAAATATTTCTTGATTCATGTGATGGGTTTGACGTTGAACGCGATTGCAGAAAAAGAAGTGATCATGACGCAAGAAATTCAAGATTTAATTGATGCCCGCAATCAAGCGCGTTTAGATAAAAATTGGGCTTTGTCTGATGCATTACGAGATCAATTGCACTCTCTTGGATTTGTTGTACAAGATAAAAAATTATAAAACAAAATAAGATAGTCATGTGTCATTTTGATGCATGGCTATCTTATTTTGACTAGTATCGATATCTAAAATTTGGCTTAAAAGCAGGGTGCTGCAAAATATTGTCTTGAGCAAAGGGTGATTTTGTTACTTGCCCATTGTGTAGAACGAATGTTTGTGGAATTTTTTCTTTTTGTTTTTTGATTTTATTCATAACAATCTCTCGAAGTTTATAGTCATCTTCAAATTGTTTTTCTAGTGGCCCAATTTCTCCAAATTTTAAAGGCTTGGTAGCGATATCAACAATGTTGTAAATTTCATCTTGTGTTAAGCTTTCTTTTTTTACAAGAGCATGAGCAAGCTTGCGAAGATATTTTTTATATTTTGATTGAAATAAGTACGTTTCTTTGTATGTTTCTGCTAATAATCTATGAAATTCTTTATGGTAGTTAGATTGGAATAAAAGTAATCCTATTTGTTCTGCATTTGACATATCGGATCGCATTGAAGGCTGTCTGTATAATAATTGCATCTCCTGTTCATCTTGAAGCATTTTTGTATTATAAAATATCTGTTCACCGATTGCTCCGCTTAAACAAACTATCAGCGCATTTGTTAATTGTTGTTTTGTTAATTGTTCAAGATAAGTCTGTTCGCTTTGTAAATATCCTCCTACCTTTATATTTATATCTTGAATATATAGCGATTTTTTAGGCGCAATCAGAACTTTTAAAGGTCTGGCTAAGTTATATTTTAAAGCTTGAGCTAAAGTATGAGCTGCTTCATGATATGCAATATGAAATGTTGTGCGGTCTGCATGAACAGAGTCTTGATAAGGTAATGTTTCTGTAATTCGATCATCATGAAAATGATAAGATTGTTTAAAGCCATCAGGAAAGTATGTGTGCAAGACTTTTTTGTCAGGAAATTCAGGATCTTTGGTTCGTAAAGTTTTTGTACCATCTTTTTGAGTGGTAATTATAGATGTGACTTGACCATTATTATTATAAAAAGTAAAAATTTTTTTCCCGCTTTTATCATGAATGATTTTTCTGCTTCTACCATCCTTTTTGTTAAAAGAAGCGGTAGGATTTGCATCTGCGCTGAAAACTATTGGTTCTAAGATATGCAATAAAATAATTATAAAGCTAGTTTTTGATATTTTTTTTATACCCATGATATAACCATAATGTGTTTTTGAGCTTTAATAATAATTCCTATTTGATTTAATTGTAACATTTTAATAAGGCTAAAAGCAATTCATTAGAAATATTAATTGAAATTTTGGATGATATTATTTGTTTTTAAAATTCTTGTTTTTTGTAATCAACATCTTGTATGATCGGTTTGAAATTTTTTTTAGACACTATACAAAACGAGTTTGACTCATGAATAAAAATTATAAAATAGTATGGGGATGTTGCGTATTTATTTTTTATACCATGTGTGATGTAGAGATGGTCAAGCATACAGAGCCGTTATTTGATCAAAGTATTTACAAGCATGATCAGGCGGTTTTATCGGATATTCATGTGCCAAAAACAGAGGAGTATGCAAAAAAAATAGAATTACAAACGCAAAAAATACAAATTAATTATCTTGAGCAAGCGCAAGATTTGATTCGAAAATCTTATTTTTCTCCAGAAATGCAATATAGCGTTTTGGCTCTTTTTGATAGACCTTTTATCGTCGATCATGCGACAGGTGTTGTTAAGGATTTGCCAAATATTCAAGAGGTTTTGTCTAAAATTGATTTGATTCGGGACAAAAATCTTATGATTGCTGATGCTGGTGTTCGTAAATTAGCTCAAGAGCGTATGCAGAGTTGTATTGTGCAGGCTTTACAAGAGATGTTGCAAGCTGTTGAAATTGCAATGTTTATGGCTTATTTGCAAGCTGCCTACGCTGATACGCAAGTTTTATTTGCAACGAAAGTTGATCCAGTTTTAGATTTTCATCTACATCTTTATAAAGAAAAAATTGAAGTGAAATTGCAAGAAATGCATCCTGTTCAATCATGGCAGTCATGGTGGTTTGCCAATGCTGCTCCTGTGCATAGTAAGCCAGAAAATATTCAACAAATTATTATGAATAATAGTTATAAGCATATTAAAAATGATCCTACGGGCAAAATTGCAGCCAACTTACTTTTTAAGCAATGTTTTGTATCTATGCAAGAATTTACAAAATTTATGCCATTTTTAAATCGCTATCTTATTCTTGATTTTACTAATTCTATGAATTTATATGCAACGGTCCCAGATATTGATCGTTGTATAATGATGTTACATAATGCTGCTGATTCATTAGTCAATAATTCAGAAAAAATGCAAGAGTTGGCGCAGATTCATCAGATTGTTTTAGCTGTAAGACAAGCTGTGCAAGTTGCTTTGTTTATTGCTAATAAAAATTCATTTGTTAATTATGGTCATATGTTGCCGGCATCGGTGACGAGACTTTTAGATTCTGTTGTTCAGCGATTGTTAGAATATGATCAAAAATTAGATATTATGTGTAAAGATCAACTGCTGGGTGCTACAAAAGATGATTTTTATCGAGATAAAGTTTGGTCAGCGATTTCATCCGTAGCTTGTGGAGCTGCCTTACTTGGCCTTGGTGCGGCAGTCTATTATGATGCGGCTGGTATTCGTAGCGCTGTTGTTCCTGAGCAACAAATGCAAACTATCCGAGATCTAGTGAATAATCCTGTTTCGCAAACGGTTAAAATTTATTCTAATGCAGGTGTCAGAAAGTTAGCAGAATGGTATAAAGCTTCGCATGAGCAAGCTGTGCCGGGTAAATCTTTTTGGGAGCCAGAGACTTGGACATCTTTGAGTGGGTTGACGAACTATGTTACTCGTGATGTTGCACCCATTGTTCATAATGCTTTGACTGCCAAAGGTGAATGGACTGATGCTGAAGCTAAGGAGAAGGCCGAGCAGGTTAAAGCTGATCTTGGAACTATTTTAAGTACGGGAATTAAGTCTGGGGTTAAGTATGAAGCTGCTAATGCTGTTAAAAAAGTAGTAGCGCCATTAACTTCTGCAATCAATAAAGTTGACTTGAATGGATATGTGGCAGATCAATCTGATCTTTTACCTGGATTATAAAAAACTCTGTAACTCATATTGGGGGGAATTGAATTACAGAGTTAAAAAAGGAAAGAATGAATCTTTCTGATATCAATCTAGCAAAAAAACTTTTCTAATTGCAATATTTAATTAAAGATATTTAAATGATCTCTATCTTTAATATGATTGAATCATCTTATTGATGAGTTCTTATTTGTGCTTATTTTTAAATGTTTTGACCCTGTTGCAAGTGTATTGTTTTTGTGATAATTTTATTTCAGATAGATAATAATAGTATTTTTTAATAGGGTTTTTGATATGAAAATAAATAAAATTTCTTTGTTGGCTTTTGTCTGTTTGATGCCATTTGCACAGGTAGTTTGTTTAAATGAAATGAGTTCTGCAATCATGAAAAGCACCGTCAATTCCATTTTGGTTTTGCCTGTTTATGGTGCTGTAAAAGGTTTTGAACGAAGGGTTTTGAATAAAAAAATAAAAATAGTTCAAGATCAGTTAACGACTGAAGAACAAGCTATTTTTAATCAAAATTATGATAGTACAAAAATTGATACTAAGCCTTTTACTACTGCAACTGGTCCTTTAGCAGCTGTGTTAGCCTTGTCTATTCCATTAGTAGCTGTGAACCCAGCTGTTGGAAGCTTTGTAGGCGGATCAGGTCTAATTGCAAGTACAGCATTAGCAGTTGCTGCAAAGCAAGGTCAAGCGCATAATGATGCTACGTTTAAAAAAGTTGTTAGCTCTATTAATATGCTCAGGGCTACAAAAAAACAATTGCCTATTAATGAAAATGTAGGATTGTCTGACTTTGAAAAAATGTTTTGTGTGCAAAGTTAGTCAATAATATGCATCTTTTGTAATATTTTGTAAGCCCCAGTCAGGATTGTTCTTGATTGGGGCTTAATTTTTTAGACGATAGCAGGTGTATGTATGATTATACAGATTGTATAAAATCTTCTATGCGAGCTCTTAAAGCTTCTTTGCTCATGTAGCCAGTGTCTTTTGAATGCATTTCGCCATTGCTATAAAAAATGAAGGTTGGTACTGATGTTACGCCAAACATGATAGAAATATCGCGAGCTTCATCAACATTAAGTGAGGCAAATGTGCATCGACCGACAAATTCTTTTTCAAGGTCTGCAAAAATTGGTTTCATTTGTTGGCATGGCCCGCACCATGTAGCATAGACGTCAATAACAATTGGCATGCTAGATTTGCGGATATCAATTTCAAAATTATCTTTGTTGATAACGATAGGCATGATAGATTCCTTGGCTTAAATTGATATGAAATTTAAAATTATTGTAACTTATTTAATCATATCTAAAAACTTTTGCAATTGATCTATGATGATTCATCTAATTTTCTATAATCTTGTAAAAAAACACAGAATAGGAAATAATGATAAAGAGAATCAAATAGAGAAGTTTAGTTTTATAAAGAAAGGTTATTTTTATGAACTATCACAATTATCAAGCGATCGCAGCTCAAGGTTTTATGAGCAAGGTCTATAGTTGGATGGCTGCTGGCTTATGTGTTACTGGCGCTGTGTCTTATTATTTATCACCGGCTGTTAATCCAAAATTGTTTATGGCTTTACAGGGTTATATTTTAGTGTTTGCTTTATTGCAGCTTGGTTTAGTCATGTATTTTACTGCAGCATGGAGATCTTTGCAATATACAACGCTTGCAACCATGTTTACGGTTTATTCTGGCTTAATGGGTATTACGCTTGCACCAGTAGCTTATATTTATACTGGAGAATCTATTTTTCAGATATTTTTTATGGCAGCAGCAATGTTTGCTGGTATGGCTGTTTATGGCTCAGTGACAAAAAGTGATTTGTCTTCGATGGGTAATATTTTATTGATGGGTTTATTCGGTCTTGTGATTGCAAATTTTATTAATATTTTTTGGCATAATGCGCAATTTGATATTGTTATTTCATGCATTGGTGTTGGTTTGTTTGCAATTTTAACTGCCTACGATGTGCAGATGTTGCGTAATTTTTCTATGCAAGCAGTTGAAGATCAAGAAGATATGGATAAAATTGCATTAATTGGAGCTTTGCAGCTTTATTTAAATGTGATTAATATGTTCTTATATTTGCTTCGTTTGTTTGGGAAAAAACGCGATTAATGTAAGCATGATATATGAAAAAGGCCTGATTTTTTAAATCAGGCCTTTTGATTGTGTTATGAAAGGTAAGTAACTGTTATTGCAATTGCTGATAAAGAAATCAAATGTTTAACAGATTCTAACATCCAATGTTTCCAGTTGTGTCCACACCAAATAACTTCTTCTGCAGAAAATGGAAGAATGAATCCAGCCCAAATAAATAAAACTACGTGCATTGAATGCATCATGCTTTTTACTTGTTGATTTGAGCTAAAAAATACATGAGCTAATTGTTCTAAAGCACTTTTTGAAACCATAGATAGTTGAGCTTTTTCAAAAATTGCAATTGCAACGCAAACGCCAACTGATAACACTAGTGATGCAAAAGCTTGTAATGCAAGATTAACTCGCATGTCTTGGCTTAAATTGCCGCATGCTTTTTGATCTTTTTCGTGTTTCCAAAGTTTACCAAGTACTAATTCTGAGTTTAACGCCCAACCTGTCATGTAGTGAGCAGCTGCGCCAGCTAAAGCAACAGTAAGGTGATGTAGCATCATAGCAATATCCTTTTTTTAACAGAAACAAACATATATTTACGACAACATGTACATTGTATAGATGAATGTTTTTTTTTGTCAAATCGATGTGATATGAGCCTATGAACAAATAGAAACTTTAAGGTGAGTTTTTGAAATTAAAAATAAAAATGGAGGAGAGAGTGGGATTCGAACCCACGATCCCGTTTTAGCGAGATAACGGTTTTCAAGACCGTCGCATTCGACCACTCTGCCATCTCTCCTCATAATTTTTTTCAAACGAAGGTTCAGAAGTGAACCGATGAATATAATACTACTCGAAAATTAAGATAAATCAATATTATTTTATAAAAAAATTAAAAAACATTGATTTAAAATAATTTTTTTTGTTTTTCAAGCCCAATTAATTGTAAAAATGATTCATAATTTAAGTCTGTTGTAATTAGGAGCACTTTGTTTCTTGATGTAAAGCCAAGCACAATATCAACATCACGTTGTGTAACATGACATGTTTTGGCTATAAATTTAATGAGTTCGTAGTTGGCTTGACCATCTTGAGCTGCAGATTTGAGATAGCATCGTAAGCGTTGTTCTTTGTCTAAAACAAAGCCAATTTTGCCAGAAGATGGTATAACTTTAATTTCTAGTCGTAGAGCCATGCGTCGCCTTTTTATCTTAAATCATAAGCTTTTTTATTATTGTGCATTATTTTTTATAAAAAATGAATGAAAGAGCTTGTAAAAAATTGTAAATAGATTATGATAGTTTGTATCTTGAGATTGAAATCATCGTTTCGTGGAGAGGTGACTGAGTGGTTAAAAGTGCTCGCCTGCTAAGTGAGAGTTCTCGAAAGAGGGCGCAAGGGTTCGAATCCCTTCCTCTCCACCATTCATTATGCATGTTGTTATAAATTTTAAATAAAAATTTGTAAAGCATGTAAAAATAATTCTTGTGATTTATAAGCGATATATGATACAATCATATTACTATGTGAATATTATTTTAATGTAATATTTAAGATAATCTTTTTATATAGTTTCATTTGAAATAAAATTATGTGTGCCCATAGCTCAATTGGATAGAGTACTAGACTACGAATCTAGCGGTTAGAGGTTCGACTCCTCTTGGGCACACCATCTTTTACTCAGGTTTGAGCTGGTATGCCAGATTACTCTGCGTGCGCGCTTAAGATTTGAATTTTTTATGCCAAGGTGGCGAAATTGGTAGACGCACGGGACTCAAAATCCCGCGATAGCAATATCGTGCCGGTTCGAGTCCGGCCCTTGGCACCAGATATTTTTCTTTTTATTCCAATTTTTCTTAAAAACAATACACTATTTTTAATTTCAGTATTAATTTTTAATTACATGTAAAAATAGCAAGGTATGCATGATGCACGATAGTAATTGTATTTTTTGTAAAATTATTTCTGGTCAAATTTCAAGTAAAGTTATTTATCAAACAGATCTTTCGATCGTTCTGCAAGACATTGCGCCACAAGCTCCAATTCATTATTTAATTATTCCAAAAGTTCATATTCAAGATTTTGTTGCTTGTACAGATCCAAAATTAATATTAGATCTGATGTCTATTCCCCCTATTTTAGCGCAGCAGCTTGGTCAAGATGCTGCATTTAAATTATCGACCAATAATGGGTATGCTGCAGGTCAGCGCGTTTTTCATCTTCATTTTCATTTTATGTCTGGTAAAAGTTTTTCTGAATAAAATTTAAGGTTAGATTTTTTCTTTTTTGTACTATTGCAATTTGAATTTCTACTTTGCTACAATCGCAGTAGATCTTATTGTATGAAATATAAAAAAGGGAATGAATCATGCAGGTTTATTCGTATAAAAAAAATAGTGGTTTAATTTTTTTGATTGTTTTGCAGGTTTTTGATATTGCAGCAGCTGCGAAGGGTGGTTTTCAGTCAAAAAATCAACCAAAAGATTCTTTTAGTGGTAGTAATCCTATGATAGCTGCTACATCAGAGAAACCTGTTGTCCAGCAAGAATTGGTATCAGGTGTAGTAAATCGATCAACTTCTTTCTTACGCGATGCTCCATATATAAAAAAATTGCAGAGTCAGCAGCAAGCGCGTCAGTTGGAAAGTGTTGGTAGTCGGACTCGTTTTTCATCAGATCAAAGTTATGTATTGAAAAAAAGTAATACTCAAACAGGTTCTTCTGGGCTTGAAATTTCAGGTGATCAAACTGGTCAAATAACTGCTTCTGGTAATGTTGTCCAGGGATTTGTTCAAGTAGAAAAAACTCCTAAAGAGAAATTTAACAGCTCTTTGCAGTTAGATACGGTTCGTGAGTCGGGAGATGTTGTTGCTTATGATAATCCTATGTATATTCCTTCATTGAATAAAACTCTTGTTAAGCAAGAATCTGCGCAGGTCAAATTAAAGCCGCGAGCTTCTGGGTGGATTAATCCATTATCATCTCCTGCTAAGGGTAGATCTCAAAATTCTAAGTCTGGGGGGAAGTTTGGTATAAAACCTGACGTGGTCGATGGTGTATTAAAAGCAAATGATGGGCCAGGTGTAGAACAAAAAAATGGTGATGGTGGTCAGGTAAATGTTGGCAGTGAAGTAGATGTAAGTAAGGCTCAAGAAGATCTATTAATGGAAAAAATATATCCAGAAAATATTGAAAGTGTGTCGGTTTCAGCTCAGTTAAAATCATCTTCTCAATATCCAGAAAATATTGAAAGTGTGCCGGTTTCAGCTCAGTTAAAATCATCTTCTCATAATCCATTATCGCGTGCTAAGGGTAGATCTCAAGTTTCTAAGTCTTCTGTGGGTGTAAAACCTGACGTGGTCGATGGTGTATTAAAAGCAAATGATGGGCCAGGTGTAGAACAAAAAAATGGTGATGGTGGTCAGGTAAATGTTGGCAGTGA